>NZ_CAWNJO010000072.1:0-22295 GCF_963874835.1 Vibrio sp. V12_P9A6T4
ATGTTATACAGCATTTCAATGGCATGCAACCATACAATAACGCTAAGTCATGAATAAATTAACAAAACCAAAATATTACCGAATACAAGCAACTGATAATTAAAACCTTTAAAAACCGCAATTAACTAATCAGACCAGATAACATTTGAGCATCTATTGATATTAATGATATGATCCGCCCCCTTTCTTTTTCTGGCCCTTGAAGAATCAAATATATGACTGATTTAAATGAAAAAAAAGCCATGCTACATTGCTTATCAGTCTACTTACCGCTGATCGGAATTCGTGAGATAAAATTAGACATCTCTAATGAAACGCCATCCAATGCAATTGATTCAATAATAAAAGATTTAAAAGGAAGAAATTATTTAGTCACTGCTAATAAAGCGAAGTCTTTTACTGGAATTACTAAAATAAAGAAACCGATTATTTTATTTAACAAAAATAATCACCCATTTATTTTAGCTAAAGTTGAACAGAATAAATGTTTAATTCATCCATGTGATTCAGATACCCCAAAAGTAGTAGATACAAGCTATTTAAAACAGAATTGGAATGGAAAAACGCTAGATATCAAAAAAAAGCAATCCTCTTTTGATATTCGTTGGTTCTTACCTGAATTATCGCAACATAAACATTTAATCGCTGAGATTGTTTTATTCTCTTTCGTACTGCAAGTTATTGCACTTATTACACCGCTATTTTTCCAAGTCGTGATGGACAAAGTATTAGTGCATCAAGCCCACTCGACACTCGATGTTTTAGTGTTCGTCTTAGTTATTTCTGGAATAGCTGAGGTATTGCTACGCGGTTTACGCGAATATCAATATGCTCATACCGCTAACCGCATTGATATTAAGCTTGGCATTAAATTGGTTCACCATCTGTTTGGTTTACCACTGCTGTTTTTCAAATCAAGGCAAGTTGGGGCGATTGTGACTCGGGTAAGAGAGCTCGATACCATACGCGAGTTCATCACAGGTTCGATGTTTACCCTCACGATTGATCTCGTTTTTCTCGTGATCTTTTTCTATGTGATGAGCTTACTTTCTGGCGGGCTAACCTTATTGGTATTGGCCACACTGCCGTGTTATCTCTTTTTGGCTTGGTGGCTAACCCCAAGGCTGCAACAAGCGATTGAACAACAATTTACCCATATGGCGCACAACACTTCGTTTCTAACTGAAACCGTCGCGGGGAGTGATACCATTAAAAGCTTAGCGACTGAACCTCGCTTTATTCGACGTTGGGATACTCAAACCGAACAGATGATATCGAGCAACTATGTGGTTCAGCAGTGGAATAACCGCTCTAGCCACGCAGTGCAGTTCATCCAAAAAATAGCGAGCGTCTTTCTACTATGGATTGGCGCATCAGAAGTGCTCGCGTTACAAATGACCATAGGTCAACTGATCGCTTTTAACATGCTCGCCAGTCATGTTGCACAAACTCTTGCCCGGCTCGTCGAGCTGTGGGGGCAATTTATACAAGCGCAAATTGCAGTCGATAAACTTTCCGACCTACTCAATTTGCCCACCGAGCAGCAGCAAGCCAGCCATCCTCTACAGCTGCAAGGTGCGATCACTCTCAATCAGGTGAGTTTCCGTTATCAACCCGATTTACCGCTGACCATCAATCAGCTTTCACTCAATATCCAAGCGGGTGAGAAAATTGGTGTGGTCGGTGGCTCGGGGTCGGGAAAAAGCACCTTGGCTCGGCTTTTACTCAAGCTGTACAGCCCTGAATCAGGCCAAATCATGTTCGATAACACCCCACTCAAACAGATCAGTGTTCATGAATTGCGTCGCCAGTTGGGGGTGGTATCACAAGAGAACTTTCTCTTTAGTAAAAGTGTTAGTGACAACATTGCCCATTCAAAGCCACAAGCCAGTTTGGATGAGATTGTGCACGCGGCAAAATTAGCGGGCGCTCATGAGTTTATTTTAAAGCTGCCACTGGGTTACGACACGATTTTAGCCGAAGGGGGGCAGTCACTTTCAGGCGGACAACGACAACGTTTAGCCATTGCCCGCACACTGCTTGCAGACCCTAAGATTTTAATTCTTGATGAAGCCACCAGCGCTTTAGATGATGAATCACAAGCCATCATTCAAACCAATATGGAGCAAATTGCCGTCGGGCGTACCGTTATTACCATTGCACACCGCCTCTCTACGGTAAGAGAGTGTGACCGGATTATCGTGCTGGAAAAAGGCGAGATTGCAGAGCAAGGCACGCATCTACAACTTCTCGCAGAGCAAGGCAAATATTTCCAGCTGTGGCAACTGCAACGAGCATTAAAACAAGAGGATGAGCGAGTATGATCTCTCAGTTAAAGAAGCTTCGCTCTAAGCGCCCGAAAACGAACGGCTATTTTGAGTTTTTACCCGGCCATCTTGCTCTACAGCAGAGCCCACCCTCTCCGTTTGCTCGCATCACCGCCATCACGCTAAGTGTAGGGTTACTGCTCACCTTACTTTGGACCTATTGGGGGAAATTGGATATCCAAGCGACCGCAAACGGGCGGCTGTTAGTCCCTGGGCGCTCGCAAGTGATTCAGTCTTACGAACAAAGCCGAGTAGCACAAATCCATATAGCAGACGGCGAACGTGTCGAAAAAGGGATGCCCTTACTGACTCTGGACACGTTAGGCGTTAGCCAAGATATTGAACGTTTGCGTCATCAAATACGCTATCAAACCCATGAATTTCTCAAGTATCAAGCGTTGCGTGGTAAGGCTGATCTAGCTCAACATCCCCTGTATTTGGCATTGGCACCTTCGGCGCAGCAAGAGGTCATTGACAGCTTTGATACTGAAAAGAACGAATTCACATCGGTGTTGGAAAACTTGCGTGCTGAAATGCAGGTCAATCTTGCTTCCCAGTCCTCACTTGAGGTCGATATCAGAGGCTTAAAGCAGTTAGTGAGTAATATTACTCAGCGCCTTGATGCTCAAAAAAAGCTCAAACAACAGCGTTTGATCGGTCAAGTGCAGTATCTGGAGCAGGAAAAAGAGTTATTAGAATCCGAACGAGCGTTAGCCCAGCAAACATCACAACAGCACGTGCTGCAAAAGCAATATCTCAACCTAGAAGAGCGTTTAAAAGCGCTGCGTGCGCAAAAAGCCAGAGAGTGGCAAGACAAAAGTCAGCAAGCACACCTACAACTCTCAGCGCTGCAACATGAACTGGACAAAGTACGCGAACATGAAGGATTACAAGTGGTTCGCTCTCCTGTCACTGGCACTGTGCAGCAATTGAGTGTTCACACCCTTGGAGCGGTCTTACAACCAGCACAAAATTTGATGATTATTGTGCCTGACGATTCGGTACAAGTCGCCGAAGTTAAAATTCTCAATAAAGACATTGGCTTTATTTATGCTGGCCAACCCGTGACGTTGAAAATTGATGCCTTTCCCTATACGCGTTACGGCACCTTGTCGGCAACATTGGTACACGTCTCTAGAGACTCGACAATGGATGAGCAACTTGGGTTGGTTTTTCCCGCTCAAGTGCAATTGTTAAACCATACAATTGAAGTCGATGGTACCTCTGTTGCCTTATTGCCCGGTATGTCTGTCGTGGCTGAGATTAAAACCGACCAACGTCGGATCATCGATTATCTACTCAGCCCAATCCGAGAATATCAAGCTGAAGCATTGCGAGAAAAATAGAGTGGATACCTTAACCAACACCGTCTCAACGGTTCATGATCAAGAAAGCCATGGCGCATTAGCGGCCCTCTCGTTTGCCAGCCTTTCATTTGATAAGAAAGTCACGCCATCACAACTGATTCATACACTAGGCGTTGCCGAAAATGAGCTCAGTGCTCTCGACATTCAGCGAGCCGCTCAATCTATTGGTCTGAAAAGCCGAATGATCACCGTCAGAGGAAGCGAGCCGATCCCGCTACCTGCATTGATCAAAATCCGTCAGCAATGGCATGTCATTCATGCGCTAAACGAGTATGGTTGGACCTTGTACGATCCCATTAAACAGCGCTATTTCGAGTTTCCGTTGGCGCAAGGATCGTCAAGTTCCTGTTATGAGGTCTTATTACTGATTGAGCAGAGTATAGAGCCAAGCGATGTCGCTTTTGGCCTCCGCTGGTTTATGCCTTCGGTACTCCGTCAGTCAAAACAGCTACGTGATGTGTTTCTGTATTCGATTGTGCTGCAACTGTTTGCCCTGTTTGGTCCCAAACTTTTTGAAACCGTTATTGATAAGGTTCTTGTGGGGCGAAGTTTGTCGAGTTTGCACGTTTTAGCGCTGGCTATGCTTGCGCTGGCCATTGCTGAACCTCTTTACAGTTATTTGCGCAATACGGTTTTTGGTCATCTTTCTAGTCAAGTCAATGCAGAGCTATCGGGGCGGTTGTATCGGCATTTGATTAATCTTCCATTAAGTTATTTCAAGCAGCGTCAAACGGGGCAAATCATCGCCCGCGTACGGGAAATGGCGCAAATACGTCAGTTTTTGACGGGCTCAACCTTAATGCTGCTCTTGGATCTCATTTTTATCACCCTCTTTATTGGTGTGATGTTTCATTATGCGCCAGCGCTCACAGGGCTGATTATCGGTTCATTAGTGATTTACTTTCTGCTGTGGTTAGGTATTGGACCTTGGGTTCGTCACAAGGTAACGACAGAGTATGACGCAGAAGCAGAGACAACCACCTTCCTGACTGAATCTATAACGGGTATCGAAACAATCAAGACAACCGCAACGGAAGCTCGATTTTTAGAACGGTGGCAGCAAATACTCAGTCGACAAATTGAATGCGCGTTTTCAGCCCAAAAAGCCAGTTTAATTGCTGGGCAATTGATTGCCTTAGTGCAGAAAATAGCCGCTGCCATTTTACTTTGGTGGGGAGTCAACTTAGTACTCAATGGGCAGCTCACTCCCGGTGAATTGGTTGCCTTCAATATGCTAGCAGGGCATGTTACTCAACCCGTTTTGCGACTTGCGCAAGTGTGGCAAGATTTCCAGCACACCTTAGTAGCCTTGCGTCGCGTTGGCGACATTCTTAACGAACCGGCTGAAAATAGTAAAGATGGCCTTGCTTCCATCCCTTCTGTTCAAGGAGGCATTGAGTTTAAAAATGTTCGCTTCCGTTATCATATCGATGCACCGGAAGTCTTAGCGAATCTCTCGTTGACCATCGCTCCGGGGCAATTTATTGGTATTACTGGGCCTTCCGGATCTGGAAAAAGTACATTAACGAAACTGCTACAGCGTCTTTATGTACCTTTGCATGGGCAAGTCTTAGTCGATGGTATGGATCTCGCCATTGCAGATCCGGTCTCGTTAAGGCGCAGCATGAGTGTGGTGCTGCAAGAAAGCATGCTATTTGCAGGCAGCGTTGCCGACAATATTCGTCTTTGTAAACCCGATGCAAGCGATGCAGAGCTGATAAACGTTGCAAAGCTTGCTGGTGCGTTAAGCTTTATTGAAGCGCTGCCACAAGGGTTTGAACAACAAGTAGGAGAAAGAGGTGCCAACTTATCTGGCGGGCAACGTCAACGCATTGCACTGGCTCGCGCATTGTTAGTTAACCCAAAAATCTTACTGCTTGATGAAGCGACTTCAGCGCTCGATTATCAGTCAGAGGCGGCCATCATGAGCAACATGGAAACCATTTGCCATGATCGAACGGTGATCAGTATTGCACATCGGTTATCGACGATTCGTCATGCCGATAACATTATCGTCATCGAAGATGGGCAAGTGGCCGAGCAAGGTACTCACGAAGCGTTGCTCGCACGTGCAGGACTTTACGCACGTTTATGGAAACAACAAGTCAGTGGTTAACTTTCTCTCCTTCAAATGGGTTAGGTATAAAAAATCTCCCCAGAAATTACTGGGTCTTAAACTTACTCACTAAATTATTCAGATCATCAGCTGAACTCGCGAGATTTTGTGAGTTAAGTAGAGCTCGGCTCGATACATCATCAACTTTCTGAGTATCTTCTTGTACTTGATGAATATTACGATTAATTTCTTCTGCGACTAGGTGCTGCTCTTCGGCAGCCGTTGCGATTTGAGTATTCATATCGTGAATCGACAATACTGACTGATAGATGCCAGTAAAGCTATCGTTGACCGACTCAGTCGTTGTCACGGTTTTCCGTGACGCATTTAAACTCACGGTCATCTGTTCTGCGACTTCTTTGGTCCTATTTTGCAAACGTACCACTAAGCCGTTGATTTCTTCGGTTGAATCTTGCGTACGTTTTGCGAGCGCACGAACCTCATCCGCAACAACAGCAAAACCTCTTCCCTGCTCCCCTGCACGAGCCGCTTCAATCGCAGCGTTTAAAGCCAACAGGTTGGTCTGTTCAGCAATGCCGCGAATGGTATCTAAAATTGCAGTAATACCTTGGCTATCATTTTCTAACTCTTGAATCGTGGTTGAAGACGTTGAAATATAATCAGCTAACTGATTGACACTAGAAACCGCGGTGTGGATATTTTGCTGGCCTTGACTCACTAATTGCTGACTGTCATCAGCAGCCTGAGCTGCCGAGCTGCATAGCGTTGCTACTTCATTGGCAGTAGACACCATTTCATTAAACGCCGTTGATACCATCTCAACCGCTTGTTTCTGTCGTTGAGAAACGGCTGACAAGTCTTCCGATATTGTTGCCGCTCTTTGCGCCGATTCCCCCATTTGTTCTCCAGCATGGCCTATTTGCTGCACAAGTAATCGAATGGCTTTCAAAAATGCGTTGAAATACACAGCTAATTGACCCGTTTCATCGTTCGAACGAATGACCAATTCCTTGGTTAAATCACCTTCCCCTTCAGCTATCTCTTGTAAGCCGTTTGAAACTAAACTAAGCGGCTTGGCGATCAACCCCGCCAAAAAAAGTGCGCCAATGATGAAAATCACTGTCAACACAAAAACAATCGCTAAAATGTATTTGATCAAGCTATTGCTTTCTGCCATAACTTCTTCGGTAGTAATCAGACCAACGAACTTCCAACCTAACTTTTCAGAATTCATGACATTAGCCATATATTCCACACCGCCAATTTCTACATTGATAAAACCAGAGGATGTTTGACCTATCGTTTTGTATGCAGCAGCTAAGGAGTCAAGGGGTTGAAAATTGTTCTCTGGGTACTTAGCATCCACCAAGACGTTACCGCTATCCTCAACCATCATAATGTATCCGGTTTCGCCTAGTTTTATCTTCTTCACGATATCCGTCAGTGTTTTTAGCGAAACATCAATCGCAACCACCCCAGCATTTTGGGTACCAGCAGCATTAAAGGACAAAACATTGCTCACAATCGTGGCGTCATCAGGCTCCCAATAATAGGCTTGAGTGCGTTTTATCTCGCCTGGGCTAGACATCGCCGTTTTGTACCACGGGCGAGCTCTAGGATCATAATTGTCTGACGCCTTACCCGTCGGCCATTGTATATATCCGCCCTCTTTGGTTCCCATGTAAACGTACGAATAACCTTTGTGCGCCTCACCCATAAGGTAAAGCGCTTCATAAATTCCACGCTCCACCATTCCATTGCTATCTGGGGTCATCGGTTCAGCTATTTTGTCGATATAACGGGTAATGGAACTGTCCACTTTTTGCAACGCGGGTGAGTTGGCTAACATTTTCACATTTTGTTCAATGCCAGAAAAATAGATGGCGATGGCATTATCAACCTGACTCATTTCTCCATGACTTTGTTCAATAAAATCACTAACGGCTTGTGAACGTAAATTCGTCACCATTACCGTTGAAACAATAGCAACAGGGATAATGGTCGCCGAAATCAAGCTGAGCAACAGTTTAGATTTTATTTTCATTGTTATTACGCCTTATCTCTGTATTTGACAGCAGCTCATTTCTTTTAGTTACCTACACTAAAAACTTAGTTAATAGCGATAAAGATGCAATGTCACTAAAGCATTATTTCTAAAATAGGTGCTTATAAATGGTTGAATACGATGAAAGCGAAAGAATAAACTGCCATAAGTAAGCAGCACTGCATACAATCACTGCAAGGTAAAAAGGAGAAAACGATGGATAAACGACACAAAACTGTGATTATTGCTGGCGCTTCCGGTCTCGTTGGGCAGCATGCTTTAGCCATCATGCTAGAAGAGCAAGCCGTCTCTCAAATCTATTCTTTAGTCAGAAAAAGCACCGAAATCCAACACCCAAAGTTGCAAGAAATCATTCATCCGCAGTTGCAAATCACGCACTGGGATGAAAGTTTTGTCCCTCCCCAGCTTGGTCTCATCGCACTAGGGACTACCCGTAAGCAAGCGGGTTCAAAGCAGGGGCTGGAGAAAGTAGACTATGAGTTGGTTTGTCAAGTTGCTCAAACAATGAAGACATTGGGTGTCAAGCGCATTGCCATCGTTTCGAGCTTAGGTGCCAAAGCTCGCTCTCGATCTCATTACTTACAATGCAAAGGGAGAATGGAAGAAACCATTCGCCGAATGGGTTTTGAACAAGTGACCTTCGTCAGGCCTGGACCTCTAACTGGCATTCGGAAAAACAAGCGAACGGATGAAAAATGGGTACGAGTGATTCTGACTCTATTGCACCCTCTGCTACTAGGGCGCTTACGCAATTTTATCCCCATTTCCGCGCAAGATGTTGCAAGCGCTATGCTCTATTGCCTCTTTCAGATACAACCACACGCCATAGATATTTTGCACTCTAGCGACATGCTTGCCTTGCTCAAGAAGTATCAATGACTTGCTTAAATAACTCACCGATCGGTTCATTTACCAGCACAATAGAAAGATTGATAACCATTTGTTCTAAATCATGCTGATTTTGTCTTTGGATTAACCTACGTTAAAAGATATGGTTGCGTTTCATCGCTTTTATTCCCCTTTTACCTAGCATTATCGACTACATCGCTCATCGGCGATCAACGTAATCATGGGTACACAACTTTTAAGGTGTCGCATCATGTCAGTTGCAGCCATTGCCGCACTCGCAGTATTTATTGGCATTCTGTTTTTTCTCTTCGGACAGCAGAAAAAATCTCACACTCTTTCACGCTTAGTGCTACTTGGGTTAATCCTAGGCAGCGCATTTGGCCTTGCTCTACAACTGGTTCTTGGTGAAGGACATGTGGCCATCAAGGAAACATTAGGCTGGGTCAACGTCGTCGGTAACGGTTATGTTGGTTTGCTAAAAATGGTGATTATGCCTTTGGTGCTGGTGTCGATGATCGCTGCGGTTGTGAAGCTCGATAAAGGTGGCTCGCTGGGTAAAATCTCTGGCCTGACCATTTCTATCTTACTGCTGACGACCGCTGTCTCGGCATTGATCGGTATTTTTGTCACCCAAGCTTTTGGTTTAACAGCAGACGGCCTCGTTGAAGGCAGCCGTGAAACGGCGCGTATTGCTGTACTAGAAAGCCGCGCCGCTACTGTGAGTGATTTAACTATTCCTCAAATGCTATTAAGCTTTATTCCGACCAATCCTTTTGCCGACTTAACCGGTGCTCGCTCAACCTCGATCATCGCTGTGGTTATTTTTGGCGTACTAACGGGTATTGCGGCGCGTAAAGTAATGTCAGAGAAAGCCGAGCTAGAAACGCCAATCCGCACCTTTGTCGAAGCGATACAGTCGATTGTGATGCGCCTCGTGAAAATGGTGATGGCACTAACCCCTTACGGTATTGCGGCGTTGATGGCGAAAGTTGTCGCTACATCAAGTGCGGGCGATATTCTGAGTTTGCTCGGTTTTATTGTCGCCTCTTATGTCGCCATTGCATTGATGTTTGTGGTGCACGGTATCTTGGTTTCTTTTGTAGGCGTTAGCCCTAAAGAGTATTTTCAGAAAATTTGGCCAGTGTTGACCTTCGCGTTTACCTCACGTAGCTCAGCGGCAACCATTCCTCTTAATGTAGAAGCGCAAATCACTAAGCTGAACGTACCACCAGCAATTGCCAATCTATCGGCTTCATTCGGTGCCACTATTGGTCAAAACGGCTGCGCTGGTATTTACCCAGCCATGCTCGCAGTGATGGTTGCTCCTACCGTCGGTATTAATCCAATGGACGTGCACTTTATTTTGTCGCTAGTGGCTATTATCGCAATCAGCTCATTTGGTATTGCTGGCGTCGGTGGCGGTGCCACTTTTGCAGCCTTAATCGTGCTACCAGCGATGGGCCTACCAGTGACGATTGCAGCACTGCTTATCTCCATTGAACCCTTGATTGATATGGCCCGCACCGCGTTGAACGTTTCAGGCTCAATGACGGCAGGTACCATTACCAGCCGCTTACTGAACGGTAAACAGGTACAAGTTCAAGAACAGCAAGCCTAGAAAGTATCGAACGTTCTCGTTTTTCTCCAAGCCGGTGCCAATGCGCCGGCTTTTTCATTTCAAATCCTCATCAGAGCATGCTTCGCACATTGCTATGTCACACGGGCAATGGTCTAATAAACCTTAAATTTCAGCGACTGGATACTATCGAATGCGACAAGAGCACCCGCCTACTTTCTTTTTCCTCGACTATGAGACGTGGGGAGTCAACCCTGCGAAAGATCGTCCGAGCCAATTTGCGGGCGTTCGCACCGATATGGATTTTAATATTATTGGCGAACCACTGGTCATCTATTGCCAACCACCAGCGGACTATCTGCCTTCTCCAGAAGCGGCGCTTATTACGGGTATCACTCCACAAAAAGCGGTGGCCCAAGGCTTGCCAGAGCCTGAATTTATCGCCAAAATTCATCAACAACTCGCCACACCCAACACCACCAGTCTTGGTTACAACAGTATTCGTTTTGATGATGAAGTAACGCGTTACACTTGCTATCGTAATTTCATTGATCCGTATGCTTGGAGCTGGCAAAACGGCAATTCACGCTGGGATTTACTTGATGTGATGCGCGCCTGCCATGCGCTACGTCCAGAAGGCATCAACTGGCCCGAAAATGACGAAGGCTTTACCAGTTTTAAGTTGGAGCATCTCTCTGTTGCCAATCGCATCGAACACGCGAATGCCCACGATGCTATGGCCGATGTTATCGCCACCATTGAGCTGGCCAAAAAAGTAAAAGCCGCCCAACCCAAGTTGTTTGATTACTTTTTTAACATGCGCCATAAACGCAAACTCAATGATCTGATTGATATCGTCAACATGACACCTTTAATGCACGTATCGGGTATGTTAGGCCGAGAATGCCAATACACCAGTTGGATCGTGCCGATTGCTTGGCATCCCACCAATCAAAATGCGGTTATTGTGGTGGACCTTGCCAAAAACCCTCAACCCCTGATCGATTTAAGCAGCGAAGAACTGCATCAACGTCTATATACCAAACGCGAAGAGTTGGCAGAAGATGAATTGCCAGTGCCCATCAAATTAGTGCATCTCAATAAATGCCCTATCCTTGCGCCGGCCAAAACATTAACGGCCGAAAATGCAGACCATATCGGGGTCGATAGAAACCTGTGCCTTGAACACTTAGCGCTCATCAAGCAGTACCCAGAGATCAGAGAAAAGCTGATTGGCCTCTACACAATTGAGCGAGAATATAAACACAGTGACGATGTCGATACTCAACTCTACGACGGTTTCTTCTCTCCCGCCGACAAAGCGGCGATGGAGATCATTCGCCAAGCTGACCCAGTCAATCTCGCCGCATTAGACATTAGTTTTAGCGATAAGCGCATCGAACCCTTGCTGTTTCGCTACCGCGCTCGCCATTACCCATTGACATTAAGTGACGAAGAGCAAAGACGTTGGGCAACTCACTGTCGTGATTATTTCGAAAGCCACCTTGAAGAGTACATGCTCAATTTAGAGAACTTAGTTCACACCCACAGCAGTGACGAAAAGAAAATGGCTATTTTAAAATCCGTTTACCGTTATGTCGAAGACATCGCGAGTTAATGTACGAGGTTTTCGCGCTGTCAGGTTTCAAACCAACACGCTGCGATTCCATTTCCGAAAATAGTTTAGGCACAACAAGGCACCGACTTTTATTGTGAATACCATTGCAAAATATTTGGTCTCTATGGGGCTGATTTTCCTTTGCCTGATGGCAGGTATCAATCTTCAACATTGGCTTGGCATCACCATTCCGGGCAGTATTATCGGAATGCTAATTCTGTTTAGTTTATTGGCAAGTGGGCTCGTGCCTGTCGAATGGGTAAAACCCAGTGCCAGTCTTTTTATCCGTTATATGGTTATTTTATTTGTCCCTATCAGTGTCGGATTAATCGAGCATTTTGATTTATTGATGAGTAACGCCATCCCGATTCTTGCCAGCGCGGTGGGCGGTACGCTGATCGTATTAGTTTGTCTGGGTTTAGGGTTGGATCGTTTTTTGAAAAAGGGGAATAAGTGATGTGGTTATTGCTCACGATTGCGGCCTTTTTCCTGACACGTTGGATCAGCAAAAAATGCAAAACGGCCATAATGAATCCGTTACTGCTCAGCCTTGTGATCATCATTCCTATCTTGCTATTTTTTAACATCCCTTATGCCCGTTACTATGCTGATAACCAGTGGCTGAGCTTTCTGTTGCAACCGGCTGTGGTGGCGCTGGCTTATCCTCTCTATGAACAACTGCCTCATATCCGCTCAAATTGGCGCATCATTGCCCTCGCCTGCGGGGTGGGCAGTGCTATGTCAATGCTCACAGCCAGCTTAATTGCTGTTTATCTTCAAACGGATATACATTTAATCGCCAGCCTACTGGGTAAATCAGTTACCACACCGATTGCGATGGAAGTTTCCAGTAACCTCGGTGGGGAGCCAGCCATTGCCGCCGTTTTAGTGGTCATTGTAGGGCTGTTTGGCGCGATTCTCGCCTACCCTATCTATAACCTTCTCAACATCACGCATCCAATTGCTAAAGGCTTAACCATGGGCACCGTATCTCATGCGCTGGGCACAGCAACCTGCGCTGAAAAAGATCCACGTGACGCAGCATTTAGTTCACTTGCATTAGTCGTGTGCGGCGTAATCACATCGATACTTGCTCCAAGTTTTTTTGCTTTTTCAATGTGGTTGTCCACGCTATAGAGTGCCAACAGAAATCAAAGATACGTCTACTCATGGATTTTGATTGTAGACGTGTCTCACTCTAAGGCTGACTGTAATCGATTTCATGTGTGACCTCACTCTAAATGTGAAAACCAAAATTACGTTACATTGCATTACGTGATTTAAATCTCAGTAAAATTTCATTCTTCGCCTAGAATATTCCTCAATACATAGATAAGGACTCATTATGAAAAGCCGTATTGAACAGGCGCTAGCTGATACGCCAAAACCCGTTGCAGAATTTTTGTCGCCCATTCTGCTGTGCGATGATTTTGACGCAACCCTATCACCAGAACAGTTCAACCAACTGCTTTCTCTTTCTGGCTTAGACGATGCGGAATTGCGCGTTGCACTGCTGCCTTTTGCGGCCGCCTATGCTTATGTACCGCTTTCAAACTTTTACGTGGGAGCCATCGTCAGAGGTTTATCGGGCCGTTTGTACTTTGGCGCCAATATGGAGTTTTCCGGTGCACAATTAGGCCAAACCGTACACGCCGAGCAATGTGCCATCAGCCATGCGTGGATGAAAGGTGAACAAGGCGTTGCTGACATTACCATCAACTTCAGCCCTTGTGGGCACTGCCGTCAGTTTATGAATGAGCTTACGACCGCAGACTCGCTTGCCATTCAGCTACCACAGCGTGATGAGAAGTCACTGCAAGAGTACCTACCTGAATCATTTGGTCCTGCCGATTTAGGTGTTGATTCTGGTCTAATGGCAGACGCTAACCACGGCAAAACAACTAGCGAAGATGACCCACTCATTGGCTTAGCTCTTAATGGCCTAAACCGCAGTTACGCACCCTATACCAACAATCTCAGTGGTGTTGCCCTGCAAGTTGAGAATGGTAAAACCTACGTCGGTGCGTATGCTGAAAATGCCGCATTCAACCCAAGCTTACCACCATTGCAAGTTGCTCTTGTTCAGTTAATGATGGATGGCCAACGCTTTGATAATATTGTCGCAGCCGCATTAGTTGAGATGTCTGATGGCAGTATTAGCCATTTAGCCGATACTCAAGCCACCTTGGAAGTAATTAACCCAGACATTCCTCTTTCCTATCTTGTGGTTTAGGCGCTCTAGTGAAAAATCCCCAACGCATGGGGATTTTTTCCTTTTGATGGTGCAGGTTTTACCGCATATCCTTTCCGCCCAACAAATTATCGAACACCTCTTGTTTACTCATCGGCTTGTAAAAATAGAAGCCTTGGATCTCATCAATATTCCAGACTTTGAGTTTGCGCAGTTGCGAAGCAGTTTCAACCCCTTCAGCCACGGTAGTTAAGCCTAGCTCTTGCGACATATTGATAATACTGCGCACCAAGGTTTTGGCTTTGTCATTGGATTCCAATGTGGAAATATAAGACTGGTCTAACTTCACTATATCTAATGGAAAATCACACAATGTACTAAACGAGGAATAGCCCGTACCAAAATCATCAAGCGCCAACTGTATACCGAGTTTTTTTATCGCATCCATGCGTTTGATCGTCTCTTCTTCAGCCCCCAACAACATACTTTCCGTCAATTCGAGCACTAATTGTCCCGGTTCAATTTGATATTTTTCAATCAATACTGATAAGTACCCGACCAATTTTTTACTGTAGAAATGCGGGCTAGAAAGATTGACGTGAATACTTAGCCGTTTACCCAACGAAAATTGCGCCTGCGTTTGCAGTTCGCTAATAAATTGGCAGGCTTGGCCTAGTATCTGCTCTCCCAATTCAATGATCACTTTACGTTGCTCAGCCAAAGGGATAAATACGGTTGGCGAAACCATACCAAGTTGAGGGTGCTTCCAGCGAGCCAGAGCTTCAAAGCCAATGATTTCGGCACTGTCTGCACGAACAATCGGCTGATAGTAAGCAATAATATGGCCATCTTTCACAGCTGAGATGAGATCTCGATTGATCGCTAACGACTTCTGGGCATGAACAAACAATTCTTGTGTCACTGAAACAACCAGGCTGGCTCCAGCTTTCTCTGTTTGTTGAATGGCATAAAAACCACTTTGAACCAAAGTTTCAAAAGAATCGATAGTCAATTGTGAATCAATCACAGCGCCTTCCACACTCAAATCGAGTTCCAAGCCGCCAATGTCAGTCTTCCGCTTGTAACTATCGATAAGCTTAGTGCCTCTGTGAATCAAAAAAGAGGTTGCCCCGTTACCCAGCTCACACACCATAAATTCATATTCACTAATTCGTCCCATTATGGACGTGTTGAAACGGTTTCTAAGCGTAGCCGAAAAATGTTTAACGGCCATATCGTAAGCACTGTGTCCGTACACTTCTGAAATTTCTTTTAGTCTTTTAACCCGTAGGTAGAGCACGGAAAACCCACCACATTCGGTCGGATTGTCAATCAAAGGTTGGACTTGGCTCATCATCGTTGGACGATTAAGTAAACCTGACACTGGGTCACAATGGGTAAGGTCGTAAATAAGCTGCTCTTGCTGCTTTTGCTCGCTGATATCAGTAATCGATAGCATGATAGAGCGATGCCCACGTTGTTCTATCAATGTAGCTTCGATAAGACACTCTAAACGCTGCTGACCCTTTGTAACAACATGTCCCTCAAATTCACGCATCCCTTGTTCTATATTTTGGTAGAGTAATTCACTGCTGCACACCACATCATTTTGTATAATACAAAACTCATCTAAAACCTTTCCAACCAACTCATCTCTAGAATAAGAAAGCATATCCAACAAGGCTTGGTTCACATCGACAATGAAGCGATCAACCACCAGCAACATTCCGAGATTTTGGCTTTGATAGAGTGCATCAAATTTCTGTAACGTCTCTTTAAGCCTATCTTCCGCCAAGGAGGATGAGGCAGCAAGTGAACGGACAAGTTCGGTAATTCGTTCAAACTCATCTTGTTTATCATTCGATTGTGAAGAGAATGCACTCTCTTCAATCAGCTGATTGATCCCACGCTCAAAATTCTCAAACCGTTTGGCTACCTTGCTGCGAAACAGAGCAAAAGTAGCCACGGCGACAAAGCCGGCCGCAATGATGATCGTCAAAATCAAATAATAAAAAGTTTCGTTCCCTTTTTGATAGTAAAGCCGCTGAGCACAGGTTTTTAGATAACCAATAGGTTGCCCTGTCATATCACTGAGTAAGGTGTAATGCGTGATATTATTTTGATCTCTTTCAATACCTTCTTGATTATGACTAACAGGTAAAATCACAGGAGCATCGGTAACTACAATGTCATTTTTAGCGGTTAGTAGGTTCTGATACTGAGAAGGGAAACGGCGGGTTAAGTGCTGTCCCCATAGCATCCACCCCACAACATCAGCCGTACCTTCACTGTTACGCACCGGAGTTAGGCTCACCACCCACACACTATTTTCCACACGGATGAGGCCAGAGCGGCTAGTTTTATCCTCATCAAGTGTGTGATGCATCTGAATTAAATGGTCGCTCACACCTTGTGAGCGTATCAACTGTTCCACTAACGAACAGTTTGTGCCAAGTTCAATATCCCGACATAAGTATTCAACCAATTGCGAGGATTCGGTGATGAAAGCCAAAACGTCTAAACCTAAAGTATCGAGGGAATCAGGATACAAGTTGCGCTCAGCAAATTGAGTGTCGCCATTCAACAGCAACAGATAAGTTTCATCCCAATAAGCCCAATCATAAGAACGCTTTTCTTGCTGTACTAAAAGATCTTGAATGACCGACTGAGCTTGATTGCTATCTCGATGAATCTCAATTGATTCAAGCTCATTCAAACTATATAAAAAAAAGTGGCGAGTAATAAATAAGCTGCTAAGAATGATCCCAACCAACCCGACAGAAAACAACAGAGCAGTTTTCGTGTGTAGAGTAATAAAACGCAAACGTAAGAAAGTTTTCATAGCCATAGGTGTCTTTTTCTTAGTCAATCCCACATAAACTTTAGACTGAAATTACTTCATATTCTTAACGCAGTTTCTCGAATGCTGTTTACTGCACATTAATTGCTATTTCAGCCTTAATTTTGTACAGATATGAGTTCGTTTACTGCGTATTACACGAACCACTCTATCGACAGTACGAACAGGAAATTACTCATCTCTCATCACAAGGGCAAACGTTTGCTTTTATTCTTAATTTTAGTATGATTTTGGCTGTTTTCGCTATTACCTATTGCTTGAATGTAAGGATTCACTATGTTTGGTACTGCTACACGTGAAAATGCCACCCGCGTTTTACTGCTTGGTTCCGGAGAATTGGGCAAAGAGGTGGCAATTGAATGCCAACGCCTTGGTTTAGAAGTGATTGCCTGTGATCGCTACGCCAACGCTCCAGCAATGCAGGTGGCGCATCGTAGCCACGTATTGGATATGCTCGATGGAGATGCGCTACAAGCCATTATCGAACTCGAAAAACCAGACTACGTGGTGCCAGAAATTGAAGCAATTGCCACTCACAAGCTGGTTGAACTGGAAGCGCAAGGCTTAAACGTGGTCCCCACTGCAACGGCCACTCAATTGACGATGAACCGTGAAGGCATTCGCCGTTTAGCCGCAGAAACTCTTGCCTTACCTACCTCTCCTTATCAGTTTGCTGATGACTATAATGATTTTGTACTGGCGATTGAGCATGTCGGTATGCCTTGCGTAGTTAAGCCTGTGATGAGTTCATCAGGTAAAGGCCAAAGTGTGATTAAGACGCAAGAGGATATTAGCCGCGCTTGGGCATACGCTCAAGAAGGTGGCCGCAGTGGAGCTGGGAGAGTGATCGTCGAAGGCTTTATCGATTTCGACTACGAAATTACTCTCTTGACGATTCGAGCAGTGGATGGTGTCCATTTCTGCGCTCCCATTGGCCATCGACAAGAGGAAGGGGATTATCGCGAATCATGGCAACCACAAGTGATGTCGGCTAACGCAATTAAAGCCGCTGAATATGTAGCAGAACAAGTGGTTAATGCACTCGGTGGTTACGGCTTATTTGGTGTTGAACTGTTTGTAAAAGGCGATAATGTTATCTTCAATGAAGTGTCCCCTCGCCCACATGATACGGGAATGGTCACCCTCATTTCGCAAGAGCTGTCTGAATTTGCGTTACACGTGCGCGCGTTCACGGGTATGCCAATCAACAGTATTACCCAATATGGGCCATCGGCATCTGCGGTTATTTTAGGTCAAGGCACCTCCACTAACCTTAGATTTGATGGAATAAATGAAGCACTGTCTATCCCACACACTCAACTTCGTCTGTTTGGTAAACCAGACATTGATGGACGCCGTCGACTTGGGGTTGCTCTGGCGAAAGATAAAGAACTCAAACAGGCTTTGCACAACGCAATTCAATGTGCCAAAAGCGTGCAAGTGATTCTGTAAAAACGCAAAGCGAGCCACTAGGCTCGCTTTCATTTTCTTCACCAACAATACTCGCTGCAGAGCCTTACTCTTTAATCAGTTCACTGACCGTGCTAACCACACTGTCCGCGGCTTTTCTCATTTCATCAATCAGCTTTTGCGTCTCTTCCAGTTTGCTGTTACATGCCGTGACTTGGCCTTGAATTGCCCCCATCATCGATGTCGAGCTGTTGGTCAGTTCGCTATTGAGCTTAACAATATTACCAATTTCATCGGTCGCTTTGGTGGTATTGGAGGCTAATGAGCGCACCTCATCAGCAACCACAGCAAAACCCCGGCCATACTCCCCAGCACGCGCAGCCTCGATAGCGGCATTGAGCGCCAGCAAATTAGTCTGTTCTGCTATGCCTGTAATGGTGGTTACAATTTTGGTGATTTGCTGCGACTGGTTGGCCAATTGCGTCATCGATGTATTCGCCTTAGTGATCGCGTTATCAATCTCTTTAGCAATGGAGGCGGCTTCGGCTAGCGTTCCCGTCCCAAGTTGAGCAATATGTACCGTTTCTTGTGAGGTGTGATGCGCCACTTCTGCTGCATCTTTAATCGCCCGAGCTTGCAGTACTCGTTGCGTGACATCAGTTGCAAACTTAGTCACACCAATCACTTTATGCTTTTCGTTAAAGATGGGGTTATAAGTCGCTTCTAACCAAATTTCATCACCATGTTTTGTAAAACGTTTAAATAATCCCGTTTTAAAATGGCCGCTAGCAAGCGACGCCCAAAAATTCGGGTTCTTTCTATAAAACTCATCGTCACAGAATAGGCGATGTGGTTTACCAACGATTTCTTGTAATTTGTACCCAACACAGGACAGAAAGTTTGGATTCGCCTCCACAACCGTCCCATCGGGAGTGAAAGAAATCACAGCCATTGACTTATCGACAGCTTCAAATACGGCCACTTGCCTATCCAATTTCTCTTTTGCAGCAGTGACATCACTGGCAATCTTCACCACCTTAACCACTTTTCCTTGCTCATCTTTTACTGGGATGTACGTAGCTTCAATCCAGACTTTATTATGGCTTTTAGTTAAACGGCAAAACGTACCCGCATGAGGTTTACCTTGCGCTAAATTTTGCCAAAGTTGACTATATTGAGGCGCATTAACAAATTCACTTTCACAGAACATTCGATGATGCTGGCCCACCACTTCCGATAATGAATAACCCAACACTTGTAAGAATGAGGAGCTGGCAGTCAGAATATGTCCTTGTGGATCAAACTCAATATAAGCCATCGTGCGTTTTATTGAATCAACCACCAGTTCATCACTGCTCTTTTTAGACTGTTGATTGCTGTTTGGCTTCCGACTAAACAAACCCATAGTTTTTCCTTAGTATTAGAGCGGCTGATATAGACGTAATGGCTTGCTCTCATCAAACGCCTAAAACCTACCTATTTATTGTTATATAAGATGTATAAATAAACGATCTAAGCATAGTCTGTTACTTCTCAATTAACCACACGACTTCAGCAAAACGGCTTAATCCTCGTTGACTGATCTTAGGGTGATTTTCATCAGCATCGTCACGAAACAGACACGTCACTTTGCAGTCAGTGAATAACGACTCAACTTCATTTTTGGCGACACAGAATGGAGGGCCCATCATTTCACTTTGAACGTAATCCAGCGTCACAAGCAGCACCCTTCCGCCCTCTTTTAACAGTGAAAGCAAGCGAGTAACGTATTCCTCTCTCATTTCAGGGGGCAGCGCAACTAACGCCGCTCGATCGTAGATAAGCTCAACCGCTTTTAGCGGCGCACTAAAGACATCTCCGGTATAAATCATCAGTTCATCAAACTGATACAGTTCATGCGATCCATTTAAGCGAGTGACCGTTGGCGTATAAAAATGCTCGGCAAAAAAGGAACGAACGGCAATTTCACTCAGCTCTACACCCTGAACCTGTTCATGCTGGGAAGCGAGCCATATCAAATCTTCACTTTTTCCGCACAATGGTACAAATACACTTTCATTTCGTTGAGGTGAGAGTTGAGGCCAATATTCGATCAACAATGGGTTCACATCTTCTAAGTGAAATCCTATTTGGTTGGAGGCCCATTTCTTGTGCCAAAATTCGGGATCTTTCATTATCTTCGTGCTCTACGATTAAAATCTACAACCAGACAAAGTACATGCTACTGACTAATAAGTGAATCCCCAACGGGTTAAACAAACAGCACAAAGACAGATAAAGATGTTCATATTTGGTTCATCCTCATTAGATACACTTGGTAACACATCAAATTGAACAGATAGCCTGGCGAGGCGTCTGAAGATAAGACCTGTGATAAAGCGCAAAATTATGGATTAATTGTTCCACGAGCTATTGAGTTCACTTTCTTCATCCCAAGATCTCATAGCAAGCGACTCTGGTTATCACGTGTTTAGGTCTATTTTGGTTTCACCTTTTACCTAGACTAAGTTAAGGAGAATGAATGAGCCTATTTTTACGTACTACGGCACTGATGCTTTTAGTACTAAGCAGAGCCCCTGCCTTTGCAGCCGTTCCGTTCAATTCAGAAAGTGATGCCAAAGTTGGTGAATCGAAAAATCAACTCTCATCTAAACTGTTCAAGCATAGTTTAAGCGGTTTATATGGCATCCAGTCCACCAACAACCAGCCTTTGCAACCCTACAACGATTTTGAAATTCTCTACAGTAAAGCTCACCAAGCTCAACGTGAACTTGAAACATTGTGCAGAAGTACTGCTTTACTAACATCAACAGAGGCTCACTTTTCTGGCGTGAAATCACGTGACCGAGCATTAAACAAAATAGAACATGAATTAGGTGGGCGAGCTGATAGGATCACAGATTTAGCCAGAACAACCCTGGTGGCAAATGATGTACCAAGCTTAGTCGAGGCTTATGAGGTATTAAGCCGAGAAGCCAGTATCGTAAAAGTAAAGAACCGCTTTAAATCGCCTGCCGCATCAGGCTATCGTGATTTAAACTTACTGGTTCAACTTCCTAAAACCAACATCATTGCAGAAGTACAATTACATCTTAAAGCCATTGCCGATGTGAAAAATGGCCCCGAGCATCGTTTCTATGAACAGATCCAGAAGTTTGAACGTGTCGCCGCATTAGAGAAGCGAGCGTTACATGATATTGAAAAGGCGCAAATTAACCAGTTTCGTCGCCAATCTATCGAGCTCTACCAAAACGCCTGGCAGCCGTATATCACCACTCATATTCAAGCAGCCTAATACGTTCAGAACCCTTAACTCACCATAAACAGAAGTAAAAATCCGCCTTCTTAGAAGGCGGCTTTGGTTTATAGCCCCCTATAAGGGGGCATCCCTGCGCTGCTAGTTTATCTTCAACTCTAACTGCGCCTCATATTCTTGATCTTTCTTGTCTTGGTGCCTTACGTAACGCCTGATGATTTCTTCATTCACACCAACTGTGTCAACAAAGTATCCCCTTGCCCAAAAATGATTACCCCACAGTTTCTTTCTTATATGTGGGAACTTGTTAAACAAGCGGATTGCTGAACGCCCTTTCAATACTCCCATCAACGTTGATATCGAAACTTTTGGTGGAACTATCACAACCAAGTGAACGCGATCCGGCTGAACATTTAATTCCAAGACTTCACAATCTTTCATATTGCACAAAATATAGATTGAGCGATAAAGCTCTTTACCTACATTCCCTTTCAAGATCTTAAATCTGTATTTCGGTGTCCAAACTATGTGGTATTTGCAACGCCAATATACATGTGATGAACTTCTATAATCGCCCATGTTTTTAGTTTCCTCTTACTTGTGGTGAATAAGAGGTTTACTTCTAGCATGGGCACTCCTTCGGGCAATAGCCCCAAGGTTGAATCACCACCGCCCAAGGCGGTGGTTTAGGGATGACAA
>NZ_CAWNJO010000073.1:0-22041 GCF_963874835.1 Vibrio sp. V12_P9A6T4
TAGAACGTTGATAGGTTGGGTGTGTAAGCGCTGCGAGGCGTTGAGCTAACCAATACTAATTGCCCGTGAGGCTTAACCATACAACACCGAAGGGGTTTTGTGGGCTCAATTGAAGAACATTGAATGTGTGAATGAGAACGAAGCAGCTTTCCGAATTAAGAAATTTGCTTGGCGACCATAGCGTTGTGGACCCACCTGATTCCATGCCGAACTCAGAAGTGAAACACAACAGCGCCGATGGTAGTGTGGGGTCTCCCCATGTGAGAGTAGGACATCGCCAGGCTTTGAATATCGCTTACATATCATTAAAAATATGAAAGCAAAACTAAAAATATAGCATTATCAAAGTAAGACTAATTTTTAGTGACAATTTGTGGAGAGATGGCTGAGTGGTTTAAAGCACCGGTCTTGAAAACCGGCGATGGTTAATAGCTATCCTAGGGTTCAAATCCCTATCTCTCCGCCACTTTTAAAGAAAAAACCGCTGTTTTTACAGCGGTTTTTTTCGTTTTATATCAACATGCCAATCTGGAAAATTAATAGCTTAATTCAATCCCTCGAACATATCTTGAGCACCCTATCTGTACTTTCTAAAAATCGATTTTACACATTGAACACCTCAGACATAATGTCGTTGTGATCCGCAAAACTTTGTTGGTTAGCGTGAGCCAACTCCACACTTGCTCTATTGGATTTAGCACTGTGAGTCGGAGGAAACGTGATGACACTGACATGACTAAACTGCACTTATATACCTACCAGCACCATCCATTATAACGACGGCCTCACCTATACCTATAGGGGCATGCCGATCCAAATAAATACGCATATTCAAATCGCTGCGGCTTCACAGTTCGAGGTTTTGTGCCGTGCTCGGCCTTAAGTCAAATGGCATTTTGATCAAGAAATTATCCAGGAAATCCCAGGTGTTCAAGCGGGTAATAGTAGAATTAGGATGGTTTTTGTTGGCTCGCCAGCGTTTTAAAATCGGCGCTATTAAGGCTATCCATCGTGATATTTAACAATAGCTAGATAGCCTTAATGAGATCGTACTTTTCTTTAATTGGTATAAGGTTATTTTTAGGTGCTTAGATTGCCATTTAAACATGCTCTATCATGGTCAGTGCCTTACGTGAGACTTCTGCGGCGGCTTTAGGGTAGTTTTGTTTTTCAAGGCTATCGGCAAGATAAGCGTAATCAGATACATTGGCACGGAGCAATAACGCTTTTTCCAAATGGCTTTGCGCCTCTGCCCATTTTTGCTCTCTCATATACAATTGAGCCAGTGCGCTGTGTGCTTCGGCGTTACCACTATCCTTACTAATGGCTTCTTGTAACAACAAAATTGCTGGGTATCTATCTGGTAAATTGAGCTCTGCCAATAATGAATACAGAGCTGGCATTGGATGTTTTTTTAATGTTTCTTTAATGACGGTAAATGCTTGCGAGTCTGCTTTTCGTTGGATCAACTGCTCGATGAAGCATTGAGTTAAAATGACGTCGTTTTTGGTTTTCCTTGGGAGCTTGTCCCAATGATTGATTAAGCCTTCGCTACCTTGCTGCTGGGCCACGTTTTTTAGTAAACCGCATTGTGCTTTTTGGTTCAGTTGTTGGCTCTCGTCCGCATTAATCTGTTTTGCTTTTTGGAGCTTAGGTAAAAGCTCAAGCAGCGGTTGCCACTGTTCTAGGTGCACGTATGTTGTCTTGAGTAAGTTGAGCACGATGGTGTTATTCGGATGAGTGGCTTGTAATGCTGATAAAGTGCTTAGCGCCTGATCAAACTCTCCTTCTCGTACTTGCTGCTTGCCGCGAGTTAATTCAACGGCTAGGCCTGCATTACTTTGTTGACTGGCGAGATCTAAATAGTGATCTCGTTTTGCTCTGTCGCCCATTCCCTGCGCGGCTTCCGATGCAACAAGATAGCAGAGCAGCGGCATATCATGCTGGTTCGCCCAGCGAGTGACTTTCTTTTCTGCCTGCTTCCAGTCTCCCTCTAGAAGTTTAATGATACCTTCATTGGTATAACGGCGAGAGCGCTTTAACTTACGTACGCTGAACCAGTTTAATGTGTTTGAACTGGCGTAGAATGCTTTTTTGAGGAGATACTCTAAGCTAAATAATCCAGAGAGGAGTGCAATCACAAAGATCACTAAGGTGGTCACGCTCATCTCTATTGTTCTATTAGCTATAGAGATAAGAACATAACCTTGCTGGCCAGCATATTGGGTTCCGATAAATAAACCGGCCCCTAATACTACAAAAAGAAAGATGACTCTAAACATTACTTATCCTCCGTAACGCTCATTGGAGAGACTTCACGGCGTAGGCGTTCAGTGATGACATCAGCGAGTTCGTGCTGAGTTTCAAATTTAACTGGATATTGCACTTGTATATTTTGTTTACTGAGCTGCAATAGCGCGTGATTAAACTGCTGCACACTCTGATCATCGGAATTAAAGAAGCTGGCTGACCATTTATCTGCTGTGCTCAGTGCCGTTGTATAAATCTCTTGTTGTTCTGCGTATACGGCTTTGATGGCGGTTTCTAATTTTGCTTTGAGATTTTCTTTTAGATAGAAGTGCTGTTCAGGTGACAGTAGCGGAATGGCATTACCGTCTCGAGTGCGGAAGGTAATGAAGTTCTCCGAGAAGTCTTTCAATGAGCTAACGAGATTATTTTGCCAGTCGTTAATATTTTCGGAAACTTGTGGTGCTGATTGCTGCTGAGTTTCAGGCAACATGGTATTGGCCAGCGGTAGAGTGTCAACTTGTTGCTGCAAGGTTGTTAAGCGTAACACTAGCCCTTCACGATCAATCAATGGGATGATTTTGAGCTGAGTAATGTCACGCGCCATGGCTTTGCGTAGCGGCACTAAGCTTGGGTCATTCAATTCAGCAATACGCTGATCAGCGCTTTCCATTAGCTTGGTCGCGCTGACGATGTCATGTTCTAGAAAAAGTTTACGGCCTGCTAGTTTCACTAAGTAGTCAGCTTCTGCTAGTAGCCAGTCGTTGGGACGGCGGCCTTTGATATCAGCTATCGCCAGTTGCAAGCTGTCGATACTTTTTTGCTGTTGATTCAAGGCTACGTCAGTTTTGTGAGTGAGTTGGTCCGCTTTGGTTTGTGTTTCCTGCTTTATTTGATTGATTTCAGCCGCGAGCTGACTTTGGGTTTGTGTTAATTGAGTCTGCAATGCGTTGATTTTGGCTTGGTAAACAGCGTCTTTTTGCTGCATTTGATAGGCTATACCACCACTGAAAATGATGGATAGGCTAATTGCAATAACAGAAAGTTTGATGCTGCGCTTTGCTCGTTTATCACTCTTTTCTTCAGGCTGAGGCGTGGGATCCTGCACGTAACTTTTTGGTGAATCAAGGTTATCCGTTGCGTCTTTTTCTGTAACCAGAGGAGGTGTGGCTGCTTTTTCAGGTTCAATATGCGGGTTATTATTTTTGCTTGTCATGCTTAGAGTCCTGTCTAGATTGGCTAATACTAGCCGCGAGTTCTGTATTGGAGGCGCTTCCCACGTTCGTGACGCACCCAAATCCCATGTGCAGCGCCTCTTGTCGAATTCGCTCGCTTGGGACAAAAAGAGCTAAATTTAGCAGCCAGAGTCGTTGTGAATCAGAGAATTGATCCATCATAAAATTGAGTTGACCTGAGCTGGTGACAACTAACTGAGTGACTTGCTGTTGCTGCCACAGAGATATCGATTCGGCGGCAAAGAGGGTGATCGTATCGCGTCGATACACTTCCTTATACACCACATCAGCACCACGCTCGATTAAGCTGTCGTGGATGAGCTCACGTCCGCCATTACCACGTAAAATCATCACCTTAAGGCCCGATATTGATTGCAACTGCGGTAGGGCAAGCAGGTGTTCACTGTCACTTATCTGCGGATAGTGTACTTTTTGTTGGCTTAATTTGCTGAAAACATGTGCGGTTTTTTGACCAACGGCAAGGTATCTGGCGTCATTTGGCCAAAAATATCGGTGATCTTGCAAAAATTGATGACTGAACGTCACCGCGTTTTGGCTAACCGCAATAATAATGTCGCATTGCTGAAGTTCTGGGAGTAAATACGGGAGATCGACTCCTGCATTAATCTGAATCAGTGGATGGTGAACGGAGCGGATACCGAGATCCGCTAATTGTTGGCAAAGTTCAATCCCTTGATTTTCGGGGCGAGTGACCAACACCGTCATGCTTTATTCGTGCTCGCAGTAGAGTTTGGACAGAATATCTCGCGCTCCATCATTGAGCAATTGATGGGCAAGCGTGATTCCTAGTTGCTCGGCATCGGAGCGGTGGCCGCGAATCTCACCTTGTACAATCTTAGAACCATCAGGCTCACCGACTAATGCTCTTAGCCAAATATGATCACCATCGAGTAGGGCGTAGCTACCGATAGGTACTTGGCAACCGCCTTCTAATGTTAGGTTCATGGCTCGTTCACATTTCACGCGATCAGCCGTGTCAGAATGGTTGAGTGGCGCAAGTAATGCTCTTAAACGTTCGTCATCTAAACGGCATTCAATCCCGACTGCACCTTGTCCTACTGCAGGAAGCGATTGTTCTGGTTCAATAATGCTGCGAATGCGATCTTCAAGCTTCAAACGTTTTAAACCTGCTGCGGCGAGAATAATCGCATCGTATTCACTTGCGTCGAGTTTTCCAAGACGAGTACCGACATTGCCACGCAATTCTTTAATCACAAGGTCTGGTCGATATGCTTTGAGTTGGCATTGGCGACGTAGGCTACAGGTGCCGACGATGGCACCTTGAGGCAGTTGTTCAATGCTTTGATAGGTGTTTGAAACGAAAGCATCACGTGGATCTTCGCGTTCACAAATCGTTACTAGTCCAAGCCCTTTCGGGAAATCGACGGGAACATCTTTCATTGAATGCACTGCTAAATCGGCACGGCCTTCAAGCATAGCGACTTCCAACTCTTTGACAAAAAGCCCCTTACCGCCCACTTTAGCTAAAGGCGTATCTAAAATGACGTCGCCTTTGGTTACCATGGTCACTAATTCCACTTCTAGGCCAGGATGAGCCGCTTGCAGCGCATCTTTAACATAATAAGCTTGCCAAAGGGCGAGCGGGCTTTTACGTGTGGCGATTCGAATGGGTGTTGCGTGAGTCATGATAATCCCGAGTGTAGGTAATGGATGGTTTAATCCTATCATTCCCGCTATGAAAGGTTTACTACTAGATCGTCGCTGTGAAGGATTGATGAAGAGATAGCATAAATTGGTCAAAATTGTGTGATTTATATCTCGTTTATATAATGAGCTATTACGACAAAGTGTAAATAGCTACGACACTATAGCCAAGGTCATTGGAGCGCATTGTAGGCATGCTCTGCCTGAGTGTGATATGCATCGAGAGGGCTTTACCAAATGGAAAGAAAATGTTAGATTGATCACGTTTTTTTGGTGCTTTAGAATAAAATATAATCAAAGCGCGTGTTAATGTTTCAACCAAGGAATCAACCTTGCAGGCTTACACCAAGACGTTAATTCAACGATTAGACAATCTCAACCAGCAACGTACCGAGCGTGCGCTGGCGCTTATGGATTTGCAAAGTCAACGTGTATTTCATTTCATTCCTGCATTACTGCACTTCAATCACCCGATTATTCCCGGCTACTACGATGCAAAAGTCCCTTATGGTGTCTATGGTTTTGAGCCTAACGACATCCAACGTCAGCTGGTTGAAGATACAGAACTCACCTTAGGTCAACCCTTACCGACCGCTGATTCCCCCGCTATTCTTGCTCTGTATACCATGGGCAGTACCTCGTCGATTGGTCAAAGCACCTCGAGTGACTTAGATATTTGGGTATGTGTAGCATCGAGTATGAGCTGTGATGAGCGGGAAAGCTTAAGCAACAAATGTTTGTTGATCACTGACTGGGCAAAGAGCCAAGGGGTGGAAGCTAACTTTTTCTTGATGGATGAGCTACGTTTTCGCAGTAATCATTCTGAGCAGATGACAGGCGAAAACTGCGGTTCATCGCAACATCTCCTGCTATTAGACGAGTTCTATCGCTCTGCTGTTCGCTTGGCAGGCAAGCGTTTACTGTGGCAAATCGTGCCTCCTGAAATGGAAGAGTGCTACGACGAATACGTGCACGAATTGTGCAGCAATGATTACATTAATTGCAGTGAATGGATCGATTTTGGTAAGTTGAACCGCATTCCTGCTGAAGAGTATTTCGGCGCAAACCTTTGGCAGCTTTATAAAAGCATCGACTCGCCTTACAAGTCAGTGTTAAAAGCGATTCTGCTTGAGGCGTATTCGTGGGAGTACCCACACACGCAATTATTAAGCATTGATACCAAACGACGGTTTTTTACTCATGAACCTGATTTGTACAGTATGGATGCTTACTATTTGATGCTTGAAAAAGTGACGCGTTACCTTGAACGTATTGGTGATTCTGCCCGTCTTGATCTGGTGCGTCGTTGTTTTTATCTCAAAACGCATGAAAAGTTATCCCGTGAGCCGAGCTTAGGCTCAGTGGCATGGCGTCGAGAAGCATTAAGCCACATGATTCAGCAGTGGAATTGGTCGGAATCTGTTGTTCAAGAATTAGACAATCGCCGTAATTGGAAAGTTGAACAAGTTAAAGTCGTCCATCATGCGTTGTTAGATGCGTTGATGCTGAGCTATCGAAACTTGATCCAGTTTGCACGCCGTAATGACATCACCTCGGCCATTAGCCCACAAGATATTTCAATCCTCGCACGTAAGTTGTATGCGGTGTTTGAGGTGTTGCCGGGTAAAGTCACTCTGCTGAATCCACAAATTTCGCCAGATCTGCACGAGCCGGATCTCTCGTTTATTCAAGTTCGGGAAGGGCGAACCAATAAAGCGGGCTGGTATCTGTATAAGCAGCCTCTAGTTGCCCATCGTATGATTGGCCAACCTTTCCTTGAGCATAATGAATACCTCAGTAAGCTGGTCTCTTGGGCGTTCTTCAATGGTTTGATCACGGAATCAACTCATTTGCATTCAGTAGTACGTGACGCACAGTTGGATATTGATAAGTTCTATCAAATGGTCAGCGATTTGCGTAATACCTTCTCGTTGCGTAAGCGGCGGCCGACCATGCAGGCTCTAGCAAGCCCTTGTGAAATCAGCCAGCTGGCGATGTTCATCAACTTTGAAAATGATCCTACCGCGGAATTAAGCGGTAAATCGCTCAAAATTGATTTGAAAAATATAGATATTTTCAGTTTCGGATCTGAGCAAAAAAGCTTAGTCGGTAGTGTCGATTTAGTGTATCGCAACTCGTGGCATGAAGTACGGACTCTCCATTTTACTGGCGAAACGGCGATGCTCGACGCGTTGAAAACCGTGCTTGGCAAAATGCACCAAGATGCGCTACCGCCAGAGTCTGTCGATGTATTTTGTTACAGCAAAAGTCTGCGTGGCGTGATGCGCAACATGGTGTACCAGTTGCTGGCGGAATGTATCGATTTGCGTTTGAAACCGGTAGAGCAAGAGAAACGTCGCCGTTTTAAAGCGTTACGCATTGGCGATCAAATGTATGGCCTGTTTTTTGAGCGGCGAGGGGTTTCGGTACAGAAGTTGGAAAACTCGGTAGATTTTTACCGCAGTATTTCAACCAACAAATTGAAAGGTTCACCGCTGTTAATGCTCGATCGCGATCAAGATTATCAACTGCCGGAAATCGTCGATGGTTTTGCTAGTGAAGGCTTAGTGCAGTTTTTCTTTGAAGATACTGATAAAGGCTTCAACATTTATGTGTTGGATGAGTCGAACCAAATTGAAGTCTATCACCAGTTCAGCGGCGAAAAAGATGAGATGATCACTAACGTCAACAGCTTTTATACCTCAGTGCGCGACGGTAACCCACTCTCCGCTAAACTTATTAACTTCAATCTGCCGCAGTATTATCAAATCGTCCACCCAGAAGAAGGGGAGAGTTATATTGTCCCTTATCGTAACGATTCCGCGCTCTATTCTCGTCCTTCAAAAGCGGTCAACGCTTAGTTCGGTAGCGCCAAGTCACACATCTGTCACTTGGCGTTGTTGCTTTACACCCAGTCGATCGTTTCGCCAGCGTGTTTTTCACATTCTTGTTTCACCATCGCAATCAATTCCAGCCCTGTTTTTGAACAAATCCAGTTTTGGTCGATCAGTTTGAAATGGAAACCGCCTGACTTTGATGCCAGCCAAATTTCATGCATTGGCTCTTGGCGGTTAATAATAATTTGGCTGCGGTCATCAAATTCTAACGTCATCACATTGCCTGAGGTCTCGTAATCAATGTCGGCACCTGCGTCGTCTATCGCTTGTTCAATGATTTCTAGCTGCTCATCGACAAGTTGGTGAAATTCAGTATCGTTCATCCTGTCTATCCTATTGCTTTTCCTGATTGTGGTGCGATTATAGGGGGCATTGACTCAATAATCACGACATGCAAAATGAAAAAATCAATCGCTGCACTTTTTATGTTGTCACTCCTTGCTCTCGCAGGGTGTGGTCAAACCGGGCCGTTATACATGCCAGCAGAGCCTGAGCAGAGTGAACAACCTCAGCCATAGTCATTGATTTAGCTTAAAGGAAACGAATTTTGGATTACTTCAATTATCAGGACGATGGTCAGCTTTGGGCTGAAAATGTCGCATTAACAGAGTTGGCTGAGCAATATGGCACGCCTTTGTATGTTTATTCTCGCGCTACTTTAGAGCGTCACTGGCATGCTTTTGATAAGTCGGTAGGCGAACATCCTCATCTGGTGTGTTATGCGGTGAAGGCTAACTCAAACTTAGGTGTATTAAACACGTTGGCGCGTTTAGGGTCAGGTTTTGATATTGTTTCGGCAGGAGAGCTTGAGCGTGTTGTAGTGGCGGGTGGTGACCCGGCGAAAGTGGTATTTTCTGGCGTCGGTAAAACGGAAGCGGAAATGAAACGCGCGTTGGAGCTCAAGATTAAATGCTTTAACGTTGAATCCGAGCCTGAATTAGCACGTTTAAATAAAGTGGCTGGCGAGCTGGGTGTCAAGGCACCGATTTCACTGCGCATCAACCCTGATGTGGATGCACAAACCCACCCTTATATTTCAACCGGTTTGCGTGACAATAAGTTTGGTATTGCTTTTGACCGTGCACTGGATGTTTATCGCTTGGCACAAAGCCTAGAGAATCTCAGCATTCACGGTATTGATTGCCACATTGGCTCTCAACTGACCGCCATTGCCCCTTTTATTGATGCAACCGATCGCTTACTTGCGTTAATTGATCAGCTTAAAGAGGAAGGGATCACCATTAAACATTTGGATGTTGGTGGTGGTTTAGGCGTGGTGTATCGCGATGAGTTGCCCCCGCAGCCTTCCGATTATGCCAAAGCCTTGTTGGCGCGTTTGAGTAACCATCAAGATCTCGAACTGATTTTTGAACCGGGACGTGCTATTGCGGCTAACGCGGGCGTGTTGTTGACGAAAGTAGAGTTTCTCAAACATACCGAACACAAAAACTTTGCCATTATTGATGCGGCGATGAACGATTTGATGCGTCCAGCGCTTTATCAAGCTTGGCAAGATATTGTTCCTGTTGTGCCGCGCCAAGGTGAAGCGCTAACCTATGACTTGGTTGGGCCTATTTGTGAAACCGGTGACTTCTTGGGTAAAGATCGTTCATTGGTCTTGGCTGAGGGAGATCTACTGGCGGTTCGCTCAGCAGGAGCTTACGGTTTTGTGATGTCTTCGAACTATAATACACGTACTCGCGTGGCGGAAGTGATGGTGGATGGTGCACAAACCCACCTTGTTCGTCAGCGTGAAGCACTATCGAGCCTATGGGCATTAGAGCGTATTCTGCCGGAGTAAATTGAAGCATTATGCATTTCCATTTTTCTAAAATGCACGGTTTGGGTAATGACTTCATGGTCGTTGATTGCATTACACAAAACGTCTTCTTCTCCCCTGATTTGATCCGCCGCTTGGCGGATCGTCATACTGGCGTGGGGTTTGATCAGCTATTAGTGGTTGAAGCGCCGTATGATCCGGAAAGTGATTTTCACTACCGTATTTTTAATGCCGATGGCAGCGAAGTTGAACAATGTGGCAACGGCGCACGTTGCTTTGCTCGCTTTGTGCGGATGAAAGGGCTGACCAATAAGTACAGCATTGGAGTCACGACTAAAAAAGGCAAAATGGTTTTAAATGTTGAAGAGGATGATCAAATCACCGTCAACATGGGCATACCAGAATTTGAGCCTAATAAGATTCCATTTCGAGCCAAACAGGCAGAGAAAACCTACATCATGCGCGTTGAAGAGAAAACCTTGTTCTGCGGGGCGGTGAGCATGGGCAATCCGCATGTGGTGACAGTGGTGGAGGATGTGACAACCGCTGAGGTTGAAATTTTGGGTCCACTGCTTGAATCCCATGAGCGTTTTCCAGAGCGTGTTAACGCAGGCTTCATGCAAGTGCTGAATCGCAATGAAGTGAAGCTACGTGTTTATGAACGTGGCGCGGGTGAAACTCAAGCGTGTGGCAGTGGTGCGTGTGGCGCGGTTGCCGTTGGTATTCTTCAAGGGTTATTGGCGGAAGAGGTGACAGTACACTTACCTGGTGGCTCGTTAGAGATCCACTGGCAAGGGCCGGGTAAGCCACTCTATATGACAGGCCCTGCGACTCATGTGTTTGATGGTCAAGTCTCTTGTTAGGGTTAAGTAAGATAAGGAATCGTTTTGTCACACGTTGAAGCGGATGCACTCACAGCCGAAGTTGTGGCTGAATATTTACGAGATCACCCAGATTTTTTCCTCCAGCGTTCAGAGCTGGTTGACAGGCTCTCCTTGCCGCACCATCAACAAGGTGCGGTCTCTTTGGTGCATGTACAACTGAATCGTCAGCGCCAGAGAATTGAGGAGTTAGAGGAAGAGATCACAGCCTTTATGTCATTAGCGGCCAATAATGACCGCACTTTCCACGAATTTATGGATCTGCAAGAGCAGATCTTAAAATGTCATTCAATGCCGCAAGTATGCAAGGCAATAGAAAACAAAGCGCAAACCTTAGGTTTGGTAGCGTATATTCGTTTACTGGCCTCGCCTGAAACCGATTATCAATTGACCCAAGAGCAATGGCAGCGTTTTTCAACTAACCATTTTAATGGCAAAAATGCTTATTTAGGGCGTATGAAAAAGTTGGATCGCCAAGCGTTATTTGGTGAACAAACTGCTGCGCCAGAAATGGGTTCGTATGTGGTGCTACCATTAGGTAAGCGCTCATCACAAGGCGTATTAGCGTTTGCAAGTGAAGATGGCGGCCATTTTCAACCGAGTATGGATACCCTCTTTTTACGTCATTTGGCGTTAGTTCTCTCTCATTTAATTGAGACTCTACCTTGGCAACCGATTGAGCATGACCGAATCAGCCACACCTCTGCCTAACGGCTTACAGCAGCCCTTAACTCGCTTCTATGAATATCTGCGGAGCGAGAAAGGGTTGAGCTTGCACACCCAACGCAATTACAAACAACAGCTGGAAACCATGGCGCAGCATTTAGTGCAGATGGGGCTGAATCAATGGCAACAAGTCGATGCCGCTTGGGTGCGACAGCTGGCGAGCAAAGGGATGCGTGAAGGGATGAAAGCCAGCAGTTTAGCGACGCGTCTCTCTTCATTGCGCAGTTTTTTTGATTTCTTGATCTTGCGTGGTGAATTGACAGCTAACCCGGCCAAAGGCGTTGCAGCACCGCGTAAAAAACGCCCGTTACCGAAAAACTTAGATGTGGATGAAGTCGCACAACTGCTCGAAGTCAAGGATGATGATCCGCTGTCAGTGCGCGATCGCGCCATGATGGAACTGATGTATGGTGCTGGGTTGCGTTTAGCGGAGCTCGTCAGCATTAACGTAAAAGACCTGAGCTTTAGCCGCGGCGAGATTCGAGTGGTGGGTAAAGGGGATAAAGAACGTAAGGTGCCTTTTGCAGGGCAAGCCAAAGAATGGGTGGCGCATTGGTTGAAAATACGAACGCAGTTTGCGAACGCTGATGAGCAAAGCTTATTTGTTTCAAAGCTGGGTGTTCGTATTTCGCATCGCAACGTACAAAAACGCATGGCCGAGTGGGGGCAAAAGCAGGCGGTGGCTAGCCATATTAGCCCACATAAACTGCGCCACTCTTTTGCGACTCACATGCTTGAATCGAGTAATAATTTACGTGCTGTCCAAGAGTTGCTGGGTCATGAGAATATTTCGACGACGCAAATTTATACGCATTTGGATTTTCAACATCTTGCGCAGGCCTATGACCAAGCGCACCCAAGAGCACGTAAAAAGAAACAGAGCGAGTAACGCATGCACTTTTATCGCAATATCGGCCCCATTAAAGCGATGAGCTTTGATTTGGACGACACGCTGTATGACAACCATCCAGTGATCCGTCATGTTGAGCAGCAAATGGTCGTGTGGCTGCACACTCATCATCCGCTTTCCGCGACGCGTCCGATAAGTTGGTGGCAGCAACTTAAACAGCAACTGGCGCTGCAAGAGCCACTGCTCGGCCATGATGTCACTCAGTGGCGATTTAAGCAGATAGAACAAGGCTTAATTCAATTAGGCTATTCGCCGCAACTTGCTTTACAGGCTGCGCAGAATGCCATTGAAGAAGTGTTGCGGTTACGTCACTTAATCACGGTGCCAGAGAAGACGCACCGCGTGATGACCGAACTGGCAAAGCGCATGCCGTTAGTAGCGATTACCAACGGCAATGTTGACCCGCACAAAATTGGCTTGGGGCATTATTTTCAACAAATTTTTAAAGCGGGTCCCGATGGCTTGGCCAAGCCGTATCCGGATCTTTTTGACAAAGCGCAGGCTGCATTACAGCTACCTGCAGCCTCGATTTTACACGTTGGTGATCATCTGATAACCGATGTGCAAGGCGCAAAAAGCAATGGTTTCCAAGCCTGTTGGTATAACGATCAAGGCCAAACCTTGCTCGCCAGTCGTAAGGCCAAAGTGTTGCCTGATATTGAAATCCATCAACTGGATTCATTACTGCAGCTTTAGGGCGTGGCCGCTTTTATCCGCTTGAAAAGCCTTGAGATAGTAAGTGAAAAACGCGCGTAACTCTCTCGCGTTATTTGGTTCTCCGAGAGAGTTGAGCAGCTCAACGCCCACTTCCAACGTGCATAAATGACCAGCATCTTGATTTCGCCTTAATCCATACTGAGAGATTTGATTTGGGGTGAGGTGTAGCTGCGGTAAATCGGATAACCAAGGGCTCTTATTGAGCATCTTCTTGGCTTCTTGCCATGTCCCATCCAGGATAATAAACACGATTTCTTGAGTGTCAGACGTTGAGAGAGATTGGTATTCGGTGAGCGATTGACTGCGCGTCGAAGGGAAAATAACCACCGCGTTTAACTTCTCATCCAGAATTCTCTTTTGTAATGATTTCGCCGTAGAGATTCGGTCCCAGATGTACACAGAGGAATTAGGCAAGCTACGCAGCAGCAGCTTGCCAGTATTGGTCGCTCGATGCGGTTCATTTTCATGCATCAGTAGTGCAATGCGCAGTTGGCTATCCAGTGTTGGTTGCAGTGAACAGAGGCATTGATAGCTAAAATGGCAAACTGGGCAAGGGCACGGTCTGGTCACTTATGGTGTCTCGATATTTTCAGAAAATAACGTTAAACCGCCATTGGCGATAGGGTAGAGTACATCGCCCACCTTCTCTTTTTCTGCTTTCAGTTGGTAACCAGTGCGAGTAAAGATACGTTCAGAAAGCAGATATTGTTGCTGGTGGCGCGTCATGACAACTTGGATCTGATTTAGGTTTAATGGTTGCCAAAACCCCTTTTCAACGGTCGATGGCTGACCATCGTTGTAGTCATAATGAGTGCTAGCAGTATGATCCGCATTCAGTTGCAAACGAATCGTGAAATCCCTATTTTGGGTCGAAGTAGCATGATAAGCCCCAACCCATGGAAGCGTCGCATCACTATTACCTAAGGTGGCACACCCCTGATAGCTTTTCTCACCGACCTTCAAGGTGGAACTCCAGCCGTACAGCGAGTCACTCATCCCGTCACTGCACATTTTTTGTGTGAGGAGCAGCGAACCTTGATTCATTTGGTACTCACGCTTAGTTTCAGATGGCTGACTTTTTGTGATAGCGAATGTTTGAGTTTCACCGCTGATGGTTTGAAAGTTAAGGTTTTTCCCTTCAAAGTGAATGGACCATGACGGTTCGTTGCCAAAAGCGCGTGTCGATTTGAGTGGTTGATTGCAGCGTTTCGGATTTTCAGCACTGAGCATATTGATGCTGGTCACGTTGAAACGTGCGCTGGAATCGGCATCGAAGCCTGTGCGGCTTGGCGATGATAAAGTACCGATGAGCTCTCCATACAAAGGCTGATAAGGCGAGCGAGCCAAACTCAAGGCTTGCTGAGTCTGCTGTGGCGTCAGTGCTAGCCAATATTGTTGATTGCTACCACAAGGTGTAAAGGTTTGCGCCTCATGACCTACCACGACTTCTCCACGCATAATAAAGGATTGCGCTTTGATTGAACTGGGTTTATCCAAACTCGCCATCGGTACGGCTGGTGGCTGTGATGCGTTGTGTGTCGTACAGGCTTGCAGCATTAATGTGGTCAATAACAGCGCGGAACAGTGAAGCACTTTCATAGCAGACTCTTTTTGGGCAATGCAACGAGGCTAGATTATGGCACAAAGGCGCTGGCAAATTGAACTGATGGGTGTGAATTTAACAACCCGCGGACAAGTATCAGAGATAAATCGCAAAGCCGTTATGAACAAAAAAACAGCGTTCAAATGGCGCTGTTTTTTGTGACCGCTCGTTACTGCAGGCTGCTGTTACAATAAATGTTCACGCAAATAGTGAGCCACGGCGTCTTCTGCATTGCTACCAATCACGGTGTTATTCGGCAGTGCATTGAACACTTTTTGATGCGATGTGCCCATGACCAAGCCTTTACCAGCCATCGACAGCATTTCCACATCGTTCATACCATCGCCAAACGCAATACAGTTATCTAGGGTCAGGTTTAATGATTCTGCAACGGCTTTGAGCGCATCCCCTTTCGACACTTCTGCTGCCATCACTTCCAAACACCAAGGTGTTGAGAAGGCGACGTTCAGTTTGTCGCCAAAAATATCATTTAAGCGTTCTTCAAACTGAGCTAATAACTCATGATCTTGCGCTGGGTGGGTGAAGAATATTTTGGCGACGCCCTCGGTAGGTGCGTTATTGACATCAAATACTTGGTAGCTAAAGCCGGATTCTTCGTGGAAATCACGCAGCGTTTCATCTTCTTTATTCAATAACCACGATTCATCTTGATAGATGTGAACAAAAATATCAGGGTTTTGCTTAAACACGTCAATGACGGGCTGTACCAATTCTTGCGGTACATTTTTACTGTACATCAGGTTGTCATGTTGATCGTGAACGCGCGCGCCATTGGAAGTAATCATGTAGGCTGGAATGCCCGCTAACTGGCGAATACCCGCCACATCAACGTGATGGCGACCGGTAGCGAAGATGAAAGTAAAGCCTTTTTGGTGAAGTGCTTGTAGCGTTTGCTTGGTGAATTCGCTCAATTGGTGGTTTGGCGCAAGTAGTGTACCGTCGAGATCGGACGCCACGATATGAATCGCGTGCTCTTTACATTCGGTGGTCATAAAACCCTCATTATCATGGTCGATTTGGTTTGCAGATCGCAGATGGTGGAGAAACTTTGGTGTGGCCTAGTTTACGCCATCTTAAAGAGGAAAAAGAGGGTAAAACTCTCAATTGAAATTTCCTCTATTTGCTCAGTTCTAACACCGTGATTAAACCGTGTTCTCAAGAGATTGGAATTGCTTAAATAGCTCATCAAGTGCTTGGTTTCGATAGCAATCCTTTTCAAAAAAGAGCTCATGCTTTGCTCCTTCAATGATAACCAGCTTGCTAGATGGATTGGTTTTCGCCAGCTTAGTGACAAAACGAATTTGATCCGCATTACTGACAATCTCATCCTGCCCTGCTTGCAAGATGAGTGTTGGTAACTTCACTTGACGAGTCATCAGTTGGCACAGCTTCGCTGCCATTAGCCCTTGCCATACCCAGCGCGTGCTAGGGCCGCCAACTTGCAATTCGGGTTTGCGTTGGTACAGGTCTCGAAACCATTGGTAACGCACCTGACTTTGACTTAATGGGTTAATCTCAAAAGGCTTTGCCGAATAGGCTTGATAGCCTGGCGCATAGGTTGGTTTGCTATACATCGCCGTCAGCACTTGGCTCAGTGTCATGGCGATAGGACGTAATTGCCATGGCATGTTGACACCAAACATTGGCGCGCTGAGCACCATAGCCGCAAATGGGTGTTGAGGGTATGTTTGTACATACCGGGTCGCAATGGCACCGCCCATCGAATGAGCGACGAGAAAACGTTGTGCATAATGGCTTAAGTCAAAGTGCTCAATGACACGCTGCATGTCTAAAATGTAGTCATCAAATTCACCGACATGGCCGATTTGTGGATCGTCGATTAATCGATCAGAAAGCCCTTGGCCACGGTGATCAAAAGAATAAATATCATAACCTTGTTGGAAAAAATCATAAAATAGCTCCTGATATTTCCAGCAAGATTCAATTCGTCCGTTGACGACGAAGATCGCCTTTGAGTGTTGAGGCGAGGTAAGTTTGCACCAATAAAGTTTTGTTTTATCAGCAGATTTGATAAAACCTTCTTCTCTGGAGTGCCAGAAATCGGCAATCGTGGTATTGATCACTTGCTCAAAGAAAGACTCTTGAGTATAAGGTGGGGAGTTTGGACTCGTCTGATTCATAGATTATTCTTATTGGACAGATTCGAGGAATAGTTCATTTTTAGGCTAGATTAGTCTAGTTGAGAGGAATTGCAATGGATACTCATGTTTGGCTTGCCTATGTGGTGACCGCGATATTGTTTAGTTTGGCGCCGGGTTCAGGGACGGTCAATTCCATCAGCAATGGTCTCAGCTACGGTACACGTAAATCACTAGCCGCGATTGTGGGTTTACAGTTGGGTTTGGCTTTTCACATCATGTTGGTGGGAGCAGGAATTGGTGCCTTAGTGGCACAATCAACCACGGCATTTAGTGTGATTAAGTGGGTTGGTGCTGCGTATCTGGTGTGGTTAGGTGTTCAAAAATGGCGCGATCGTTCAAGTATGATGGCCAATGCAACGGCTCAAATGCAAACGAGTTGGTCTTTATTGCGTCGAGCGGTGTTGATCAACCTGACAAATCCTAAATCCATCGTCTTTCTGGTGGCGCTTTTTCCACAATTTATTGACCCAACCCAAGATCAGTTCATTCAATTGTTGGTGTTAGGCGTGACCACGGTAACCATTGATTCGATTGTGATGCTTGGTTACACCTCCTTAGCCGCACGAATGGGGCGCTTTATTCGTTCAGAGAGTGTCATGAGTAAGATTAACCGAGTATTTGGCTCGATGTTTATTGGTTGTGGAGCGCTACTGGCAGTGGCGAAGTCCTAGATGGCTATGTCTCAATTATTAGTTGTTAATCACTAATGCATTATTCTTATGTCGCACGACAACCGATCTTAAATGCCAAGCAGCATACGCTTGGCTATGAATTGCTCTTTCGTGATGGGGAAAAAAACGCCTTTCCAGCGCACATTGAGTCGAATCGAGCCACGTATCGCTTGATCGTCGAAAACTTTCTTGCGGTGGGGATCAATCCCAATATTCCCAAATCACGTTGTTTTATTAATTTTCCCTACAAGAGTTTAATTCGCCGTCTGCCTTTAACGTTGCCGCGAGAACAAATTGTGGTGGAAGTGCTCGAAACCTGTGAGCCGACGGATGAACTGCTTGAGGCGATTAAAGAGTTGTATCGGCGTGGCTATCTGGTGGCGCTGGATGACTTTGTGTATGCGCCAGAATGGGAACGCTTTCTGAGTTATGTGCACATCGTCAAGCTCGATATTATGGCGCTGGGCTTAGATCACGCTTGCGAGTTTGTACGTCAGCGTTTAGCGGAAGGCAGTAAGCGTCGTTATTTAGCGGAACGAGTTGAAACGGATCACCAGTTCACCGTGACACGTAATGCCGGTTTTAGCTTTTTCCAAGGTTATTTCTTTAGTAAACCAGAAATGATCAAGCAGCGTTATGTTGGACCAGAGCAGATTATCGCCTTGGAGCTGTTTCGAGAAGTTTGTAAGCCAAATGCTGATTTTGAACGGATTGAATACATTGTCGCGCAAGATGTAGCGCTCTCATACAAGTTGCTCAGATTCGTCAACACTATGTCTGATCGCTTATCCGTGCCGATTTCCTCTTTTCGTCAAGCCTTGGTCTATCTTGGTCAAGATAAACTCAAAACCTTTGTATCACTAGCCGTTGCTTCATTTGTCTCAGCTAAAAAGCCGAAAGAGTTGTATAACCTCTCTTTGCAACGTGCTCAATTTTGCCAATTAATGTCTGGGCATCCTTCATTTCGTCAACATCGCGAGCAAGCTTTTTTAATTGGTCTTTTTTCTGTGTTAGATGCCTTACTGGATATTTCAATTGAAGAGCTGGTTGCGCAGTTACCCTTGTGTGACGTGGTCAAACTAGCATTGCAAAAGCGTGAAGGACCCATTGGCGAGCTGTTGGCACTTGAGGAGTGTTTTGAGCAAGCGGACTGGCAAGGAGTGGAAAGCCATTGTGATCTGCTAGGGCTTGAATTAAATCAAGTCAGTGATGAGCTTTCGGCGGCGCAGCGCTGGAGTCAAGATATTCATCGTTTGCTGTAATAAATTTCGTGCGAATATAAAAACCGTCGTCATGAGCGACGACGGTTTGCCCAAACTTAGGGTTTATTGCAGCCAAGCATTCAGCATCCATACCAGTTTCTCTTGTTCGCGGATGTAGTCACTCATCAGTGCTGAAGTGCCTTCATCTCCCGCCTGCGTCGCAATTTCAAGAATTTCTCGTTGCTGGTGGATCAATACACTGAATCCCTTAACCAATCCTTGCATGGTTTCTTGACCATTAGTTGCGTTAGTGTGTTCTGACACTTGTGCTGTTGCTAAATAGGCGCTGAAGCTATGCAACGGTTGATAACCTAAAGTCAAAACTCGTTCCGCTAACTCATCAATTTTGACCTGTATGTCAGTGTAAATCTCTTCAAATTTTGCGTGCAGTTCAAAGAACTCTTTTCCTTTGATATTCCAATGGTAACCACGAGTATTCATATAAAACACTTGGTAGTTAGCCAATAATTGGTTTAACGCTTGTGCAAGTTGTTGGCTTTGGTTGGTATCTAAACCGATCAAATTTGTTGTCATGTGTTCACCTCGTTGTCATGGATAAGTGATTTCTCTTGTTAAGCATTAGATTGCACCTTGAAGTGAACAAAATAAATTCGTTTTGATTGATTTATTCGATAGGTATTAGCTATTAATTATAATGGCATTAGTGATCCTTTACCGATAACTGACTTGCGGATTACATAGCCAACTATTTCAACTTTATAGTAGAAACCTTAAAACACTGTGGATAGGCACTATGACCAAACGAGTTATTTTTTTTGATTTATTGCGCTGTTTGGCGGCTGTAGCGGTGATCGGTATTCATGTGTTGGCCCCCTATCGGCAGCAACTCGGCGATATTCCTTTTGAGCAGTGGGTGGTTGCGGTTGGCATCAATAGTGTAAGCCGTTGGGCTGTGCCAGTCTTTATATTGATCACTGGAGCCTTAATGCTCAGTGATCGTCGCCCTTTTGATGCGCGTTATTATGTTCAGCGACGTCTTGGCAAAGTTTTGCTGCCATTTATCGTTTGGTCGCTCTTCTATACTTATTTGTCCGGCTGGAGTGCGAGTGGATTTGATGGGCAAGTTGCAAAGGCGGTGCTGAGTAACAGTACGCACCACGCAACGTATTACCATTTAGGTTTTTTTTATTACTTTATCCCACTTTATTTTGTGATCCCTTTTCTACAACTGCTGGTCCGAAGAGTTGATGATAAAGCGCTGTACGCATTAGTTGCCGTGTGGCTGCTGACGACCACCTTATTTTTATGTGGTATTGATGGCCCTTGGAGCAATGAGCTATGGCTGTTTGCTGGTTATTTACCGTTGGGTTACTTGCTTTATCAGAAGGTGCCACTCAACCGAGTAACGCTATGTATGGCGATTCTGCTTGGCTGTCTGGCACTATTGACGACGGTATGGATGGTGGTCAGCCACAGTGTCGCAGCGGGTGAGTATACGATTGGTCGCTGGCTCTCTTATAAAACACTGAACGTTGTGTTAGCCGCCAGCATGATATTTATAGTGTGTCGATATTTTGCTGAGAGATTGCCCGCTCGTGCTAAGCAAGTCGTAAGTGTGATAAGCCAGCACAGCTTAGGCATCTATTTATTACATCCCATCTTTCTATGGCCTGTAAAAGAGTATGGGTGGGATCAAGGGAATCCCGCATGGGTGATCCCGTTATGGATTCTCGTAAGCGGCGCAGGATCACTGGTGGTGAGTATATGGGTTGCTCGCTCTGCAAAAACACGTTGGTTATTACCTTAACGTTTGAGTGCAAAGTGTAGAAACTTGTGTCCGCAATAAGTCAGCATTCCTTGGTCGCCTGGGTTAAGTGCATGGTAATAATGCACGCCGACTTGAAATTCCCGCTTTGGGCCAAGTTTGCCTTTTTGGACGTAAATCCAGAACTCCTGATCCTCTTCCCCAGGACGAGCATGAGGGATGACGATGGCTTGCTTGTCGATAATCGTGACATTAGCAGTGCGTTCGGGGGCGTTTTCGCCTTGTACATGGCGACGATAGAAATAGCTAAATACCCAAATAGCAGAGATAACTAACAAAGCGACAACGATAAGTAATGAAAGCGGCATGGTGAACTCCTTAGCGATGAAGGCGACATTTTAGCGTGCAACATATGGCAAAGGAGTGTTGCTTGCTACTAAAGCGTGAGTTTGATTGGTTTGACGGTTTTTTTTCCAGCGGATATCACATTTCCTCGGTAGGTTAGCGAGCAAAAATGCTCAACTATTCCGTGGGGAAGTATGATAAAAATAGATGGAGCGCCACCAGAGTTGGCACAGGAGGGCGATAATGTCAGATATTGAGAAAGTGGTTTTGCGAACGCGTCGATTGGAAAGCTTGTTGAGAGAGCAATATCACGCTGAGGGGAAGGGGTTACATCAATTGGTGACCAGCTGTGAAGAGCGTTTACCACATGATGTGGTGGGCAAGCTGAGGTTCATTGCCACTATTCGTAACAAAGTTGTGCATGAAGATAACTATCAGTTAGAAGATCGCAAAGCATTTCTTCGTGCGTGTGATGAATGTGAGAAGGAGCTGACTCCGCGTAGCGGTCGTTTTATTTGGCGCGTAGCCATTTCATTAATGACCTTAATCACGTTAGCGGCGCTTCTTTTTTACTATCTTCATTGGGAAGCCCTATCGAAACACGTCACAATGCCATAAATGGTATTAGGTCGTTTTACTCAATCGTTAGATAAAAAAAGAGGACACGCAGGTGTCCTCTTTTTTTATTGGGAATTAGATACTTAGTACATCATTGGCAGTGTCATTAGGCCTACGATAACCGCGATCATTACAAGTCCCTGTTTTTGAGATGAAGAAATCATAACACTGCTCCTTTATTCTGTGGTTTCATTCTATGAATATGAGAATAGCACTACTTTGTTTAGTTGATCAACCTCAATTTGATGAAGCATCCAAAATAACACCTTAACATCATCATATTCAGGGAATATTGGCAATGTTTAGTGCTTGTTTTGGTGTGTTTATATAATGTTCTTCTTGGTTCTGTTTTAATCTGTATTTATTTAATTCGTTGAATTTATTTGATTTTATTAGGTTAATGTGATGTTGCTTGTATGGTTTTTTTTGGTTTTACTATCTTAGGTGGCCTATCATTGTCAGAGTTTGGTGAATTCTCATTTTTCGAGAAAAATTAATTTAATAATGAGATGTTCTTATATACATCTGACGCTGCGACGTTCTACTCTGTCTAA
>NZ_CAWNJO010000074.1:0-21321 GCF_963874835.1 Vibrio sp. V12_P9A6T4
GTATTATGTATATTATGTTAAATTATAAATGATCATATTTTAATGTACGAATATTTCCTTCCTCTTTTTCTATCTATCCTCATGACATTAAACATAATCAGCATTTACCATAAAATACCTAATAACTAGTCTGATAATCGAAGATTTCATTCTAGTTATTATTTATGCTGATCAATCCAAGAACCAGATTGGGTTCATGTTTTATTTTTGTAAGAGTTTATATCGAGGATCTTTTTCCAATTATCTTGAAAGTTATAGGTTTATTGGGTGAATTTGGTTGGATTATCCAGTGGTCGGAATGTTGAATAAGTGTTCCATTTGTATGTATTTCTAGTTCAGGAATTCGTGGCCCAATTATGTATTGATTTGGGTTTTTATCATCTTTAATCACTATAATTTCCTGTTCATTTACAAATACAGAACAATTTGGCGTTGGAGTGCAGCTCGTCATGTCGACGTTTTGATAAGAAAAAGTCCTCCAGAAAAAAGCGACCAAAAGAATGAGTAATGCGATTAGTATTTGAGCAAACCTGTGTTTTGTAAGCTTTTCTGAAGCCATGATGCTTCCTTCCTCGTGTAACAAACTTCAAAGTTTTGAAATAAAAGGCCAAATCCTGAACAACTGTAAGGTTACTACTCTGTCATTGAATTGTTAATTGCAGTATAGTTGACGGTTGAAAATGCCACTTTTTTTAAAAGTCAGCAATAGATAGTAACGTTATGATAAAGCAGTATTTCTATTGTGGATTTGGGGGGCATTACGACATGTGTCGTGTTGGAAGTAAAGTGTAGTTAATTAGAAATTGGAAGCATGCAAATGAGCCAAGAAAAGCAGCTTGAACAAAACTACAACTATACAGTTGTTCGGCAATTTACCTTAGTGACTATTCTCTGGGGTATTGTTGGTATGGCTGTAGGTGTTTTGATTGCCGCTCAATTAGTTTGGCCACAGCTAAACTTTGATACGCCGTGGTTGACGTACAGTCGCTTACGTCCTCTGCATACTAATGCGGTTATTTTTGCGTTTGGTACAAGTGCCCTCTTTGCAACATCTTATTATGTTGTTCAGCGTACTTGTCAAACTCGTCTATTTGGTGGTCCTCTTGTGCCCTTCACTTTTTGGGGATGGCAAGCCATTATTTTATCTGCAGCAATAACTTTACCTTTGGGTTATACCTCCGGTAAAGAATACGCGGAATTAGAATGGCCAATTGATATCGCCATTGCTCTTGTATGGGTATCTTATGCGATAGTGTTTTTTGGAACACTCGTCAAACGTAAGACGGCACATATCTATGTGGCAAACTGGTTCTTCGGAGCTTTTATCCTTACTGTTGCTGTATTACATATTGTAAATAGCATGGCAATCCCTGTTTCTATGGGTAAATCGTATTCAGTTTACGCTGGGGCGGTGGATGCTATGGTTCAGTGGTGGTACGGTCATAATGCGGTGGGTTTCCTGCTTACTGCCGGCTTCCTTGGTATGATGTATTACTTTGTACCAAAACAAGCTGAACGCCCTGTTTATTCATACCGTTTATCGATTGTTCACTTTTGGGCTTTGATCTCTCTTTACATTTGGGCAGGTCCGCACCATTTACACTACACTGCTCTGCCTGACTGGACTCAGTCACTTGGCATGGTGATGTCGTTAGTGTTATTTGCTCCTTCATGGGGCGGGATGATCAACGGGATCATGACGTTATCTGGTGCTTGGCATAAACTGCGCTATGACCCAATCTTACGATTCCTCATCGTTTCATTGTCATTCTACGGAATGTCTACGTTTGAAGGACCAATGATGTCGATTAAGACAGTTAACGCACTGTCACACTACACCGACTGGACCATTGGTCACGTGCATTCTGGAGCTCTAGGCTGGGTGGCAATGGTGTCGATTGGTTCGGTATACCATTTAATTCCTCGCCTATTTAACCAAGAGCGTATGTACTCTGTTGGTCTGATCAATGCTCACTTCTGGTTAGCGACTATTGGTACGGTGCTCTACATCGTTGCGATGTGGATTTCAGGTGTTATGCAGGGCTTGATGTGGCGTGCTGTTAACTCTGACGGTACGTTAACGTACAGTTTTGTTGAGTCTGTCCAAGCCTCTTACCCATTCTATACCGTTCGATTCATTGGTGGATTTATCTTCTTAGCAGGTATGTTCCTGATGGCTTACAACACGTATAAAACGGTTTTTGCACCAGATAATAGCTTAAAAGCTATTCCTCAACCGGCATAAGGAGATGAAAGAATGAGTTCTAATAATCGCCATGAAATCATCGAACGTAATGTCGGTTTACTGGCTATTTTCATTATTTTTGCCATCAGTTGGGGAGCCTTGGTTGAAATCACGCCATTGATTTTCCAAAAGCAAACTACTGAGCCTGTTGAAAATCTTAAGCCCTACACTGCGCTGCAACTTGAAGGCCGTGATATCTATATTCGCGAAGGTTGTAACGTTTGCCATAGCCAAATGATTCGCCCATTCCGTTCCGAAACGGAGCGTTATGGTCATTATTCGGTGGCTGGTGAAAGTGTTTGGGAGCATCCATTTGTGTGGGGTTCGAAGCGGACTGGGCCTGATTTGGCTCGTGTTGGTGGTCGTTATTCTGATGAATGGCATCGAGTTCACTTGACTAATCCTCGCGAACTGGTTCCTGAATCAAACATGCCCGGTTTTCCTTGGCTAGCAAAAAATGTGTTGGACGGCAAGCTTACGCAAAGCAAACTTGAATTATTCCGTAATCAGTTTGGTGTGCCGTATACCGATGAACAAATCGCGAATGCAGCAAAAGATGTCGAAGGGAAATCAGAAATGGATGCAATCATTTCTTATCTTCAATCTCTTGGTCACGCAATGAAGTAAGGGGTAGTTATGGATATCGGTACTATTCACAGTATTTGGACCATAGTGCTGTTCGTCTGTTTTATAGGCGTAGTGTGGTGGGCCTATGGCAAAAACCGTAAAGCTCGTTTCGATGAAGCGGCTAACCTCATTTTTGCCGATGAACAGCCCAAATCCTCTAAGGAACAAGGAGTGACTAAACAATGACGACATTTTGGAGTCTATGGGTCATCATCATTACGGTGGGAACTTTGCTGGGCTGTGCGATTCTGCTCGTTTGGTGTTTAAAAGACAAAATGGGAGTGGAAGAAGGCTCGGATATGGGCCATGAATACGATGGTATTCGTGAGCTCAACAACCCTCTGCCTAAATGGTGGACCTATCTTTTTATTAGTACGTTTATTTTTGCCGCTATCTATCTGACCCTCTATCCTGGGTTAGGTAGTTTTAAAGGTGTACTTGGTTGGCAAAGTTCAGATCAAACCATTCGCTCTCTTGATGAGTCCAAAGCCTCGATTGCAAATGCGCAAAACAATAAAGTGTTAGTACAGTATGCAAAAGAGTTAGATGACGCAAACACCTACTTTGGTGAAGCATTTAAACGCTTAGCTTATACTGGCGGCGGTTCGGATTTACGCCCTATTCCTGAAATTGCAGCAGATTCTGATGCATTGAAGGTTGGTCAGCGTTTATTCTTACAAAACTGCTCTCAGTGTCATGGTTCTGACGCTCGTGGTCAAAAAGGCTTTCCGAATCTAACCGATAATGCTTGGTTATATGGTGGTGAACCAGAAGCGATTGTGACCACTATCCGACATGGTCGTATTGGACAAATGCCAGCTTGGAAAGATGTCCTCGGTGAGCAAGGTGTGAAGGAAGTGGTGAGTTATACCCTAAGCCTTTCTGGGCGTTCTGTGAACGTTCGAGAAGCGGAAGCAGGTAAAGCTCGCTTCGTCGTTTGCGCCGCTTGTCATGGTACGGATGGTAAAGGTAACCCTGCGTTTGGAGCACCTGATCTTACTGATAACGATTGGTTATTTGGTGACTCAAGAGCCGATGTTACTCAAACGGTCATGCATGGCCGATCAGGTGTTATGCCTGCTTGGAATGACATTCTCGGTGAAGATAAAGTTCAACTGGTTGCTGCTTACGTGTGGAGTTTAAGCAATACAGAGAACTAATTGCACAACAAAGGCAGCTCTTTATTAGGGCTGTCTTTCTTCTCTTTTTAATAAGCCTTCTTTATTTTGTTGTTGAGAACTTTTTTATGGTAACTCCTTGGTATAAACAATTCTGGCCGTGGTTTCTGATCATCTTACCGTTAACTGTGGTGATCTGGACGATTGCAACGGTTATCGTCTTTTCTCAGAATTCAGTGTCATTGGTGACAGAGGATTACTACAAAAAAGGCAAAGGCATTAATATTGACCTATCAAAAATTAACGAAGCGAAAGCATTAAAGCTCAGCTCTGAAGTCTACTCTGAGGGTAATGATATTATCTTCAAATTTAATAAAGGTGAGCTTGAACACTACCCCGCGATTAAAATGATGTTTGCTCATCGGACACTGCCAGACCGTGATTTCACACAACTTGTCGCATCGGATGCACAAGGTATATATCGCATTACCCTGCCTGCCCCGTTACAAGGCCCTTGGTTCATCGAACTCACTCCTCACAATGAGGAGTGGTTAATCCAAGGTCGAGTAACGTTTCCAATGCCAACTTCTACTCAATTAATGAATTAAACTATGTGCAAAGCGTGTTACCACTGTGGTGAAGATGTACCAGCCAACACGGATTATAAAGTTGATATTCTAGGTGAAAGCAGAGATATGTGTTGTCCCGGTTGTGAAACCGTGGCTAAAACCATTGTAGAGAGTGGCCTAGTATCTTATTACCAATACCGAACGACCACTGCAGATAAAGTGGAGCTTGTGCCAGAGCAGCTCAAAGCACTCATTCATTATGATAATGATGATGTACAAGCAGAGTTCGTTCGTAACGACAACAAAACGTCCGAAGTGACGTTATCGTTAGAAGGTGTTTCCTGTGCGGCTTGTGCTTGGTTAATTGAAAAACAACTCTCTCATAAAAATGGGGTAATTTCGATAAGGGTCAATACCACTACCAACCGTGCTTTACTCAGTTGGGATAAGACACAAACACGACTCAGTGAATTACTCTCCACTATTCATAAATTAGGTTATAAGGCTGCCCCTTTTGAAGCAGACGCACATGAGGCAGCCTACCATCAATCAATGAAGCAATATCTTTATCGCTTGGGTATTGCAGGCCTAGCCACCATGCAAGTGATGATGCTTGCTGTGGCGCTCTATCTTGAGGTCTTCGGTGATCTTGATTCTGAGTTTCGCAATTATTTTCGTTGGGTTAGCTTGATCTTTGCAACCCCCGTACTTTTATACTCTGCCCTTCCCTTTTACCTCAATGCTTGGCGAAGCATTAGAGGCAGAACATTAGGTATGGATGTCCCTGTTTCTATTGCTCTTATTTTTGCGTACGTTGCGAGTCTGATAGCGACAGTGACTGAACAAGGCGAAGTCTTTTTTGAATCCATTTCAATGTTTACCTTTTTCTTATTGGTTGGACGATTTTTAGAGATGCGGGCGCGTAGAAAAGCCGCGGCGGCTAGCGGCAATTTACTGAAATTGATCCCTGCGGTTGCAACTACGTTGGATGGCCGTCAAGTGCCTGTAAAAACTCTAGCTCTTGGTGATCGAATTCGCGTGTTGCCTGGAGAACACGTCCCTGCTGATGGTCGAGTGTTGAATGGGCGTATTCATATTAATGAATCAATGTTGACCGGTGAATCAGTACCCGTTGTCAAAACAGTCGGTGATGCTGTTTTTGCTGGTACATTAAATGGCGATGAATCTTTCGAGTTGGAAGTCACTGCATCTAAAGCGGATTCCGTTATTTCCAATATTGTTAGACTGCAAGATGAAGCTCAAATGTCTAAGCCTAAGATTGCAGAAATTGCTGATATTGTCGCGAGATATTTTGTGGCTGTAATTTTGATTATTGCAGCAGCCACTTGGTTTTATTGGCACCAGACAAAACCTGAAGATGCATTTTGGATCATGTTAGCGGTCTTAGTGGCAACCTGCCCGTGCGCGCTTTCTCTTGCCACCCCCACAGCCATCACTTGCGCTACATCACGAATGGGTGACTTTGGTATTTTATTGAGAAAAAACCATGTCTTTGAAACACTTTGCAAAGTTAACCATTTGATTATTGATAAAACGGGAACGTTGACCCGTGGTGATATCGAAATTAGTGACGTTGAGTTGCATGGTGATATAGACGAAAACCATTGTTTGGCGCTAGCCGCTGCTTTGGAGCATCATGCCAATCACCCCATTGCCAGAGCGTTTGCGCAATATCGTAATGACGAGTTTCGTGTTGAGCATGTGCAGAATATGATTGGGTCTGGTATTCAAGGTAAATATTTAGGCGGCGATGTTCGTATCGGCAGCGCCGAATTTGTTTTGAACGACATCAGTGACGATCGAGCAAATCGTATTTATCTGTCGCTCAACGGGCAACACATTGCGACCTTCACGTACCGCGATCCTATCCGTAGTGAAGCGAAACAATTTATCGATCGTTTCCATCAGGAAGGAATTAAGATCACGCTATTAACGGGTGACTCTCAACTTAATGCACAAAGTGTGGCCGCCGAAATGGACATCGATATTGTCGTATCGAATGCCAAACCAGAAGATAAACTGAGTTACTTAAAGTCGTTACCAGATGATGATATCACCATGATGATTGGCGATGGCATTAATGATGCGCCAACGCTTGCTGGTGCACACTTATCAGTCGCTATGGGTGGTGGAACCGATGTCGCAAAAGCATCCGCTGATATGGTTTTACTTGGTGATAAACTCGACAGATTATTGGAAGCCAGAAGCTTAGCGTTAAAAGCTCGCAAAATCATTCGGGAAAATTTAGCGTGGTCACTTGGATACAATATTATTGTTTTGCCACTCGCCGTTGCGGGGCTGGTTGCTCCTTACATTGCCGTTGTGGGCATGTCGGCGAGTTCGATTATTGTGGTATCTAATTCTCTTCGACTACTCAAAAAGAGGGATAAGTAGATGGAAAGTCTTTATATATTGATCCCCATAGCGATCGTTTTGGTTACGATCGCCGTCATCATCTTTTTATGGGCAGTAAAAAGCGAACAGTTTGAAGATTTAGAACGCCAAGGACACAATATTTTGTTTGATGAAGATGAACTTACCTCATCAAAAGAAGAGAAAAAATGATCGCAGATTGGATTGGTGCTTTCTTTATCGGTTTACTTGGAGCTGGCCACTGTATGGGAATGTGTGGCGGAATTGCTTCTCTTTTGACTTTAGGTGAAAAACGCAGTGATCGACTCCCAATACTGCTTGTTTTTTACAACCTTGGGCGTATTGCCAGCTATATGCTGTTTGGCGGTTTATTAGGAGGCCTCGCCGCCTCGCTATCCGCATTCTCTACACTTAATCATGCGTTGATTTGGTTGAGGCTCATTGCGGCAGGCCTAATGATTGTACTTGGATTATATGTTGGGCGTTGGTGGTTTGGTCTGTTGAAGCTGGAGAAGGTTGGGCAAAAAATCTGGAGTTTTATTTCGCCTTTTGGGCAATCATTGCTCCCGCTTAGGAAAACGTGGTTCGCTCTCCCTTTTGGGTTTATCTGGGGATGGTTACCTTGTGGGCTAGTTTACTCGGTACTGACTTGGTCTGTGGTGTCCGGTAGTGCGCTGTCTGGGGCACTGGTTATGGCCTCTTTTGGTTTGGGAACCTTACCTGCGATGCTTCTTGTTGGTTACGGAGCGACCCGTTTGAAGAACATTCAACAATCATTCATATTTCGTCATTTTGCTGCGATTTTTATCATACTCTATGGTCTATACACGGGTTATGGAGCAGTGAGTATTTTATCATCTACGTGGTAGCTGTCTGATTTATGGCATCTTTTTTCGCTATCCTTTAGGGGTAATGGGTGCTAAAATATTGATGTACATCAAAAAGTGAAAGGTTGTTATGATTTCTGATAAGCCAGCGGCAAAGCGCATTCAATCTGGTGGTTGTGCAATTCACTGTCAAGATTGCAGCATTAGCCAGCTTTGTATTCCTTTTACTCTCAATGAATCTGAACTTGATCAACTTGATCAAATTATTGAGCGTAAAAAACCTATCCAAAAGGGCCAAGAGCTATTTAAAGCTGGTGACGACCTTAAGTCTCTCTACGCTATTCGCTCAGGTACAATTAAAAGTTATACCATTACTGAGCAAGGTGATGAACAAATCACTGCGTTTCATTTAGCGGGTGATTTAGTTGGTTTTGACGCGATCACTGATGATTCTCATCCTAGCTTTGCTCAGGCTCTAGAAACATCAATGGTATGCGAAATACCCTACGAAATTCTTGATGATCTTTCGGGTAAAATGCCTAAGTTACGTCAGCAAATTATGCGCTTGATGAGTAATGAAATTAAGGGCGACCAAGAGATGATTCTTCTGCTATCTAAAAAGAATGCAGAAGAAAGATTGGCGGCTTTTCTTTATAACTTGTCGACTCGTTTCTCTCAGCGCGGCTTTAGCCCTAGAGAGTTTCGTCTGACAATGACTCGTGGTGATATCGGTAATTACCTTGGTCTCACTGTTGAAACGATCAGTCGTCTACTCGGCCGTTTTCAGAAGTCTGAAATCCTTAGCGTTAAAGGCAAATACATCACAATCCTTGACCATGACCAACTGATGGAACTGGCAGGCGTATCTAAAGAAACTAAGTAACTTCAATGAGGTAGCTCTTAAATGAGCTACGTCATACTTCTGTTAAAAACTCTCTTTTTTTCTAAAATTCTCGCTGGTTATGAGCTAAAGTAACTCTAACGCCCTCCTCCATAATTAAGGAGTCGATATGAGTATTTATAGCAAGATTCTGGTAGTTGCTGACATCAACCACGATGAACAACCCGCCCTTGCCAGAGCCATACAGTTAGCGCAGCAAAGCACGTCTTCTAGCCACATTACATTTTTTCTATCTATTTATGATTTCTCTTATGACATGACGTCGATGCTCTCTGTTGATGAACGTGATGCTATGCGACGTGGTGTTATCCATCAGCGCGAGCAATGGATGAGGAAAGTAGCTGAACCGTATATTGATAGTTCGATCCAATTTGAAGTGAAAGTGGTGTGGCATAACCGCCCTTATGAAGCGATTATTGCTGAGATATTTTACGGAGAACATGACATTCTGATCAAAGGGACGCGTAAGCATGATGTCCTGGAATCCGTTATTTTTACACCGACAGATTGGCACTTATTGCGTAAATGCCCAACTCCAGTGCTATTGGTTAAAAATTCAGATTGGCCACAGAATGCGAATATAATCGCTTCGGTACATGTGGGGTCAGAAAATCCGGCTCATATTGATTTAAATGATTGCATGGTTGAACAACTAAAAAGCCTCACCACTCGTTTAGGTGCGACGCCTTATCTGGTGAATTCATACCCTATTACGCCTGCGAATATTACCATTGAGTTGCCCGAGTTTGATCCAATGACCTACACTGATGCTGTTCGTGGTCACCACTTGATGGCAATGAAAGCATTGCGACAAAAGCATGGTATAGATGAATCGCAAACACTTGTAGAGCAAGGCTTGCCTGAAGACGTCATTCCTCAAGCTGCTGAAAAGCTCAATGCGGCGATGGTTATTCTTGGTACGACGGGGCGTACAGGGTTATCGGCAGTATTTATTGGCAACACGGCAGAACAAGTCATTGATAAAATTAACTGTGATGTTTTAGCATTAAAGCCGCATGGCTACGTGAGCCCTTTAGATCCTAAAACCTCTATTTAAAATGGCCCGATCTATCATCGATCCCCCTTGTCATAGACGAGGGGGATTTTTTATCTTCCTTACTTGTTAGATCTGGCATCTGCGCTATTTATCCGTATCATACGCACTCTATTTTGTTTTAAAGATTAAAGACCAGACACTGATGACTGAGCAAATTCAAGAGCGCACCAAAGCTCAACAATATAATTTCAATAAACTTCAGAAGCGTATCCGTCGCAATACGGGTCAAGCCATTGCTGACTTTAATATGATTGAAGATGGCGACCGTATTATGGTATGTCTTTCTGGCGGTAAAGATAGCTTTACTATGCTGGATATTCTAATGAGCCTTCAGAAAAGTGCCCCTGTTAGCTTTGAGCTTATTGCCGTGAATCTTGATCAAAAACAGCCCGGATTTCCTGAACACATTCTGCCGCAGTACTTAGAGCAGCTAGGCGTTGAATATAAAATTATTGAAGAAGACACGTATTCTATTGTTCAAGATAAGATCCCTGAAGGGAAAACCACCTGCTCACTTTGTTCACGCTTACGCCGCGGCATTTTGTACCGTACAGCCAAAGAACTCGGTGCGACGAAAATTGCGTTAGGCCATCACCGTGACGACATTCTAGAAACGCTATTTTTGAACATGTTTTATGGTGGAAAGATCAAAGGAATGCCACCTAAACTTGTGTCTGATAACGGTGAACATGTGGTAATTCGCCCTCTAGCCTACTGTCGTGAAAAAGACATTATCAAATATGCGAACATGCGAGAGTATCCGATTATTCCATGTAATCTATGTGGCTCTCAGCCAAACATGCAACGTCAAAACATTAAGCAAATGCTAAATGGCTGGGATAAACAGTTCCCTGGGCGCATCGAGACCATGTTTAGTGCAATGCAAAATGTAGTGCCTAGCCATTTGGCTGATTTCAAGTTGTTTGACTTTAAGTCGATTAACCGTGATTCAGGCGTTATTAATGGCGGCGACATTGGTTTTGATAAAGAAGAGATGCCAATCCTAGCGCTCGAAGATGAGGATAGCGTGATGGAGTTTGATCCTAGTTTGAAGTTGGATGTCACCAATCTTTGATGTTCCTACAAAGATAAAAAGAATAAGGGCTGCGAATGCAGCCCTATTGATATTAGCCCAACATATCTAATGTTTCGCTTTGGGAAGATAAGGTAACACGCGAACCGTTTCTTGTGGTAACTGCATCGATCCACCTTCACCCAGTTGACTGAGATCCACTTGGGCTTTGCCATTTTCTATGTTAATGGTTTCGCCGTTACTCAACTGAATGACCGAATTCAAATTATTGGCAAATTCGAGTGTGACACCAGAAACATCGGGTGTGAACCAACTCGCAAACATCCCGCCGAGCTCTTCCAGTAATTTTTGCATCTGAGGTAATAAGATGGCGACCTGCTGGTAAGATATTTCTTCTTTGAACTGCTCTTTTGCCATAACAACAGTCGAAAAGTCACAACGCATATCTTGAGGAGTATCGACAAACACTAACGGATTCGCTTGCCGTAAATGATCGTCTAAAGGAAGTAGTAGTTCGTGGTTGCTACTGACTTTCAACGCTTCATAGTGCTTTTCTTTTTCCATCCAAGCCTTCTCTATTGGGCAGAGCTGCTTGGTATTTGCATTAAGGAAATAATAAGCGACTTTGACATTGGGGTACTCTTCTTTCACGTTATTTTTCATTGCTGAAAACAACTTGGAGTATGTAAACATATACTCTTGAGCGTTAACGGGAAATGCGTTAGCAAAGCATAACGTTGTCAGTAATAAGGTAAGCGTTCTTTTTTTCATTATTATTCTGTCCAGAAAGGCTGATTGTGACGCATCATAGATTGAAGATCTTGCACATAAGCTTCTCCGCGCTCTGAGTATTTCAATAAGCCATTGGTCATCTCCATGGCACTGTCAGCACTCAATAAATCGGCATTATTTTTTCTTAATCGAAAACGAATCTCTCGTAAATCATGATAAGCGGAGTTGCGGTTAACATTCATGAAGTAACCGTGGATTGACTCTTGAACAGAACCAAAACTCGCCACTTCGTGAGTCATACCTTCCACTCGTTGCAAAGGTACCAACCCACACCCTACACTGTAACACCATTGACCGAAATAGTTGTTTCCTTCAGTTGCAAAGCGAGAGGTTCCCCAAGCTGATTCATTCGCTGCCTGGGTCAAGACTAACGCTTCGGGTAAAACGTCAATTCGATGCAGCATGTTTTCTAACCAGGCGCTAGTGATGCCTTCCGCAGGAATCGGTACTTCATATCGCTTAGAGAGTTTTTGCGCCTCACTATAGTCACTTTTGGCTATCTGATTGCTTAGATGATGTTGTGCAATCCTCTCTAATATTTCACGCTCTCGCAAAATACGTAAATTTTCCCAAGCTATCCCTGGTTTTAAGAAAGAAAAAAAAGCATGCTTTTTCTCATTCACATCATCGATGGCTGAGAAGTCAGGCGCTTTTCCAACAGCTCTAGCACCTTGCAAAGATGGAATGTCGCTTTTGTAAGTCGTCTCAGTAGAGGTTTGCTTGACGTAATAAACGCTGCAGCTCACAACCACGAGCGAGATGGCGGTAAGTAAGATTATTTTACGCATTGAACACCTGAGAATTTGGATTATTGTCGGATTGATTAGTCGCTATGATCTTTAGTTTGATGCCAAACATATTGCGATAAATAATCCCTTTAGCATGGAAGAAGAAAGGTAATACAAAAATGAAACCTATCCCATAAAAGAGCGCGGCGGCAACGAACATCAGCATGATCACGGAATAAATCACGGCAATAGGAACGATTTTTTTATTTACTGCGCGTAAGGATAATAGCAGTGATTGCATAGGTGGAACCCGTTTTTCGCAGATCAATAAGATGGATTGGCTAAACGCAATACTCAAATACATTGATAGCAATGGGAAAATCATTCCTGCTACACCTTGCAGTAATAAGCTGAATAGCGTTGCTAAAATCACTGGGATGGTGAACTGTAATCCCTTACCTATATGTCTTGGCTGTGTTCTTAACCCAGCGACATGACTCATCGCCATTAAGCTCACGCCAGCATAAATAGGTGCACTAACGACCTCATAGCTAAAATTAGCCACAAAAATAGCTTGTACAATATTGCCTGTGAAAGCTTCTGGTGTTTCTAACGCATCCAAGATTAGTGATGGATCACCCAGTTGCAATTTTAAAGCAATATAGAAGATCGCAAGCTGCACAAATAAAAGAATCACGATGGAAGGAGAAAAGGAGATAAATTGCTTGATCGTACAATCCCATGCCTCTTTGAGCACGGCGTTAACTTTTAGCTCGTAATCTCCCTTGAGCGCATGCTCTACACTACCGCCTAAATTGAAATCTTTTTCAATATCATTATTCATAAAATGTCCTAGGCAACGGAAAAGCAAGTTGCCTGTATTTGGGTCACAAAGTTATTGTCATTATACTGCAATACACTCTAGTCCAAAATCAGAAGCCTAAACTGATCTTGCATTATTATGTGTTTGGTTGATAATTAACCACTTGAAAGCATTGAACAGTTAGTTAGTTCTGTATGGTAATCAATCTTTACTGCTACCTACAAAACTTTTTCTGTATCAATATAAGAAAACGCTTTGAATTCACTCTTTTGGTGATTATGATGCGCGCCTCAATTGTGTATAGCGACAGGTCGTAAGATAGGCATCCCTATAGACCAAGGTGGGAGAAAAACAGACGTTGAACGTAAAAAAATCAGTAGGAAAACCAGTAGTTCGTCTTTCTGGTATCAGTAAAAGTTTCGATGGTAAGGAAATCATTGGCAACCTAAACCTTGATGTTAATCATGGCGAATTCTTAACGATACTTGGTCCTTCTGGCTGTGGTAAAACAACAGTACTAAGAATGATTGCAGGTTTTGAAACCGCAGATCAAGGTTCAATTACTCTTGATAATCAAGATGTTACAAAAGTTCCTGCTGAACAGAGACACGTTAACACCGTCTTTCAAAGCTATGCACTTTTCCCACATATGACAGTATTTGAAAATGTCGCGTTTGGTTTGCGTATGCAAAAAGTGCCAACGGCGGACATTGAACCCCGTGTGATGGAAGCACTGCGGATGGTACGTCTCGACGCGATGGCCCAGCGTAAACCAAGTCAACTTTCTGGTGGTCAACAACAACGTATCGCGATCGCGCGTGCCGTTGTTAATAAACCTAAAGTTCTGTTACTAGACGAATCTTTATCCGCGCTTGACTATAAACTTCGTAAGCAGATGCAAATGGAGCTTAAGCAGCTTCAACGTCAGCTTGGGATCACCTTTATCTTCGTTACGCACGATCAAGAAGAAGCCTTATCAATGTCGGATCGCATTATTGTTATGCGTGAAGGGAAAATTGAGCAAGATGGCTCTCCACGTGAAATTTACGAAGACCCTAAAAACCTATTTGTTGCTCGCTTCATCGGTGAGATCAACGTATTTAATGCTGAAACGATTGAACGAATTGATGATAAGCGTATTCGTGCACATATCGAAGGTGTTGAAGCGGTGGTTTACCACGATCAAAATGTACAACCCGGACACAAACTACAAGTTTTGCTGCGTCCTGAAGATCTTCGCATCGAAGAGATTAAAGAGTCAGAAGAAAAAGGCATTGTTGGACACGTGACAGAACGTACCTACAAAGGCATGACTCTAGAATCTGTAGTCGAACTGGAAGAATCAGGCATGCGCGTGACGGTTAGCGAATTCTTTAACGAAGATGATCCTGATGTGGACCATTCTCTCGGCCAGAAAGTCGCTATCACTTGGGTTGAAAGCTGGGAGGTAGTACTCGATGATGAGCAAGAAGCTTAATCTTCAAAATGCTATTATCACATTGATTGTTGGGTGGTTAGTGCTGTTTGTGCTAATCCCTAACGTTATGATCATTGGTACTAGCTTTTTGACTCGCGATGAAGCCAACTTAATTGAAATGACCTTCACGCTTGATAACTATACACGCTTATTGGATCCACTTTACGCCAAAGTGCTCATGCACTCTTTCTATATGGCAATTGTGGCTACCCTTCTCTGCTTGGTTATTGGTTATCCATTTGCCTACATTGTCGCAAAAATGCCACAAAAATGGCGTCCAATTATGCTGTTTTTGGTGATTGTTCCTTTTTGGACGAACTCTCTTATCCGTACCTACGGATTAAAAATAGTGCTGGGTACGCAAGGCATTCTAAACCAAGCTTTAATGGCTTTAGACATCATAGACAAACCACTGCGTATTATGTACACCGAGACAGCGGTAATGATTGGCTTGGTTTACATCTTGCTGCCTTTTATGATTCTTCCGCTCTATTCTGCTATTGAAAAATTGGACGATACCTACATTGAAGCCGCGCGAGATCTAGGGGCAAATAAGCTTCAAACTTTGCTGAAGGTAGTATTGCCATTGACCATGCCGGGTATCATCGGGGGCTGCTTATTGGTGTTACTGCCAGCATTAGGTATGTTCTATATTGCTGACTTACTCGGTGGCGCGAAAAACCTGCTGATTGGTAACGTGATTAAGAGCCAAGTATTGAATGCTCGTGATTGGCCATTTGGCGCCGCGACCAGCATTGCCTTGACTCTGGCGATGGCTGTAATGCTTTATGCATACTATCGTGCTGGTAAGTTATTGAATAAGAAAGTGGAGCTAGACTAATGGGCAAAACAGTTAGATTTAGCTTTATGAGTTTAGTGTATGTATTTCTATACCTACCGATCATAGTGCTGATTGTAAATTCATTTAATGACAACAAATTTGGTATTAAATGGGGCGGTTTCACTACTAAGTGGTACCACGCGCTAGTTGCAAACGACAGCTTAGTTCAGGCCGCATGGCACTCGCTGAATGTAGCGGTTTTTTCAGCAACAGCAGCGACGCTGATTGGCAGTTTAACTGCTGTAGCTCTTTTTCGTTATCAATTTAAAGGTAAACGTGCAGTTAATGGTATGTTGTTTGTTGTGATGATGTCCCCAGATATTGTCATGGCAATTTCGCTACTTGCGCTATTCTTAGTGTTAGGTGCTCAGCTAGGTTTTCTTACTTTGTTGATTGCACACATTACATTCTGCTTACCTTTCGTTGTTGTGACTGTTTACAGTCGCCTCAACGGATTTGATGTAAAGATGCTTGAAGCTGCCAAAGATCTAGGTGCTGGCGAATGGGTGATTTTGACCAAAATTATTTTGCCATTAGCGAAACCGGCGGTTGCGGCTGGTTGGTTGCTGAGTTTCACACTGTCATTAGATGATGTGATCATTAGCTCGTTTGTAACCGGCCCTACTTACGAAATTTTACCATTGAAGATTTATTCTATGGTTAAAGTTGGCATTTCCCCAGAAGTTAACGCTCTGGCGACCGTGATGTTAGTTGTCTCATTGGCTCTAGTAATTACATCACAGTTGTTAGCAAGGGAAAAAGTGAAGTAGAATCGACATCTTGTAATACATTACGCGAAACAGAATGACAAATCGTCATTCTGTTTTTCTATCTAACGCCTAAAAATAGGCAACGTTTGGTTTGGAGCTAACGTCAATGAAAAAATGGGCTACTCTATTAGCTGGTAGTGCATGTGCGCTTTCTTTGTTCTCTGGAGCAGTAACAGCGGATGAAAACAAGGAACTAGTATTCATGAACTGGGGGCCGTACATTAACAGTGGTCTTCTAGAGCAGTTTACGAAAGAGACCGGCATTAAGGTCATTTATTCAACTTATGAATCGAATGAAACCCTGTATGCAAAGCTAAAAACTCACAACCAAGGTTATGATCTTGTTGTTCCATCCACCTACTTCGTTTCTAAAATGCGCGATGAAGGTATGTTACAAAAGATTGATAAGTCTAAATTAAGCAACTTTAAAAACCTTGATAACAACTATTTGAATAAACCTTACGATCCAAATAATGATTATTCAATTCCACACGTGGTTGCTATCACTGGGCTTGCGGTTAATACCGATATGTACGATCCCAATGATTTCCAAAGCTGGGGTGACCTATGGAACCCAGAGTTGAAAGGCCAGCTAATGTTGATGGATGATACTCGTGAGGTATTCCACATTGCCCTTCGTAAGTTAGGTTACTCAGGTAACACTACGGATGAAAAGCAAATTGATGAGGCCTACGCTGAGCTGCAAAAACTAATGCCCAATGTATTGGTATTTAACTCAGATAACCCTGCCGCTCCTTACCTCTCTGGTGAAGTTGGCTTAGGTATGCTGTGGAATGGCTCTGCAGCAGCGGCGCAAAAAGAAGGCTTGCCAATTAAGCTTGTTTTCCCTAAAGAAGGCGGTATCGGTTGGGTTGACAACTTTGCTATCAGTTCTGGTGCCAAAAACGTAGAAGCCGCACATAAGATGATCGACTTCTTGCTACGTCCAGAAATTGCAGAACAAATTTCTCGCGACACGGGTTATTTAACTGGCGTGAAAGCGTCTAATGAGAAATTTAAAGACAGCCCTGCCCTTTTCCCATCTCAAGATGATTTAGATCGTGTTGAATGGCAATCTGCCGTTGGTGAAAAAACTGTGCAGTATGAAGATTACTTTATGAAGTTAAAAGCGGGTCAATAATTCCGCAAAAAGTATGAAATAGGCAGCACTAGCTGCCTATTTTCGTTAAAACTGGTATACTTTGCACTTTCGTATCACGCACCCTTGCCTAGTTAAGCTTTGGCACCGACTAAAATGGAAACGTAATGAAAAGCACACTGTATGCTGGCGCTATTTGCGCAGCAACTCTATTCACTACGCCTGCAATGGCTGCAGATCAAGAGCTTTATTTTTACAACTGGTCTGAATATATCCCCCACGACGTTCTCGAAGATTTCACCAAAGAGACAGGAATTAAAGTCATTTACTCAACCTATGAGTCTAATGAAAGCATGTATGCCAAGTTAAAGACTCAAGGTTCCGGCTACGATCTTGTCGTGCCATCCACCTACTTTGTTTCTAAAATGCGTAAAGAAGGCATGTTGCAGGAGATTGACCACGCTAAGCTTTCTCATTTTGCTGATCTTGATTCTAACTATCTCAATAAATCGTTCGACCCAAACAACAAATTTTCTATCCCTTATATCTGGGGCGCAACGGGGATTGGTATTAATACCGATATGCTTGATAAATCACTGATCAAAAACTGGGGCGACTTATGGGATGCCAAGTGGGAAGGTCAGTTGATGATGATGGACGATGCTCGTGAGGTGTTCCATATTGCACTGAGTAAGCTTGGTTACTCACCTAATACGACGGATCCTGACGAAATTAAAGCGGCCTATGAAGAGCTTAAAAAACTGATTCCAAACGTGTTAGTGTTCAACTCCGACTTTCCCGCAAACCCTTTTTTAGCGGGTGAAGTTTCTTTAGGTATGTTATGGAATGGCTCGGCGTATATGGCCCGCCAAGAAGGCGCTTCAATTGACATTATTTGGCCAGAAAAAGGCGCGATTTTCTGGATGGATAGCATATCCATTCCGGCCGGAGCCAAAAACGTTGATGCGGCTCATAAGATGATTGATTTCTTATTGCGCCCTGAGAATGCAGCAAAAATCGCATTAGAAATTGGTTACCCAACTCCCGTTAAAACAGCCTATTCACTGTTACCCAAATCTTTCGCCAATGATCCTAATATCTTCCCTCCACAATCTGTTATGGACAGCGGGTTTTGGCAAGATGAGGTGGGAGAAGCGAATGTGTTGTACGACGAATACTTCCAGAAGCTCAAAGTAAATAATTGATCATATTCAATGTTTAGATAACACGCCTACTCTAGGCGTGTTTCTTTTTTGGCATTTCTAACCCTAATATCTCTTCCACTAACCGCGGAACTTCAATACTGGCTTTACCGTAGCGTTTTTCCTCAAACTCACTTTCAACGGCACTCGGTTCTAAGTTGATCTCAATGGTGTGCGCGCCATGCATTCTGGCATCATGAACAAAGCCTGCAGCAGGATAAACAACGCCCGATGTACCGATAGAGATAAAAAGATCAGCCGTCTCGAGTGCTGAATAAATATCGCCCATGCGTAGTGGCATTTCGCCAAACCAAACAATATGAGGTCGCATTTGAACTGGAATTTGACAGCAATGACAAAGCTCTCCGCTCAGAATGTCGTCTTTATGCTCTATTACTTGGTTAGAAACGCTGCAGCGTGCTTTAAGCAGCTCACCGTGCATATGAATCACCTGTTTGCTACCACCCCGCTCATGAAGGTTATCAATATTCTGCGTAATAATCGTTACGTTTCCCTCTAGCTCTTGCTCTAATTTACCAAGCGCGATGTGGGCGGCATTAGGTTGTATTGGTTCAGATTGGAGTTTTCGACGACGCTGATTATAGAAATCCTGTACGAGATCGGGATCACGTGCGAAACCTTCAGGGGTCGCGACATCCTCTATTTTATGGTTTTCCCATAATCCGTCTTGGGCACGAAATGTTTTAATGCCTGATTCCGCTGAAATGCCTGCCCCCGTGAGGATCACGATATTCTTGTAGGGGAAATTCATACTATGTCCTTATTGCACGCTTTTTTGCTAGCTTAGCACCGATGCAATAACAACAGTAGTTTTGAGGGTTAGACCATAGTATAAAATAGCCATTGATTGCTTATTTTCTGTGACATAAACCGAGCTATGAAATAGACCGAAGTACCCCGCGGCTTCGGTCTATATGTAATCAATCTTCGTTAATGGCGGAGATTTTATGAATAGCCAAATCCGCGCCGTTAAATTCGTCTTCTTCAGATAAACGCAATCCAGTCAATACATTGAGAGAGCCATAAACGATTGCGGCACCCAATACTGCCACTGAAATACCCAATAAGGTTCCTAGTAGTTGAACGGCGAGGCTGACACCACCTAGGCCGCCGAGTGATGATTGGCCAAAAATACCAGCGGCAATCCCACCCCATGCACCACAAACACCATGTAATGGCCATACACCTAATACATCGTCTATTCTCGTTCGGTTTTGTAGTTGAGTGAACAACCAAACAAATAAAGCACCCGCTACCACTCCCGTCACTAAGGCACCCAGTGGGTGCATCAAGTCCGATCCTGCACACACCGCGACTAATCCCGCTAGAGGACCATTGTGGATAAAGCCAGGGTCATTTTTTCCGACAATTAACGCTGCTAAAATACCACCAGTCATGGCCATTAAAGAGTTCATCGCGACTAATCCACTAATTCCATTTAATGTTTGCGCTGACATGACGTTAAAACCAAACCAGCCCACACAAAGGATCCACGCGCCCAGTGCTAGGAACGGAATGTTGGATGGAGCAAAGTTGGTGTGCTTTCCTGCACGTACTCTTCCCTTACGCATTCCTAGAAACATGACAGCGATGAGTGCAATCCATCCGCCGACTGCATGCACGACAACAGAGCCAGCGAAATCGTGAAAAGCAGCACCGAATTGAGCTTCAAACCAGCTTTGCACGCCATAATTGCCATTCCAAATCATTCCCTCAAACAGCGGATAAACAAACCCGACGGTGAAAAAAGTAGCAATGAGAATCGGGTAAAACCGAGCGCGCTCGGCAATGCCTCCAGAAACGATAGCAGGAATAGCGGCGGCAAACGTCAATAGAAAAAAGAACTTAACTAGATGATAGCCGTTCCCTTGGGCAAGGGTTTGTGCATCAGCAAAGAAATGAGCGCCGTAGGCTATCCAGTAACCGATAAAAAAATAGGCGATTGTAGAAATACCGAAATCGGCGAGAATTTTTACCAGCGCGTTCACTTGGTTCTTTTTACGCACAGTCCCCACCTCAAGAAAGGCAAATCCGGCGTGCATTAAAAACACCATGATTGCTCCGAGCAGCAAAAATAGCGTATCAGAACTTTGAGTCAGGGCTTGTACGGCACCTTGAACCTGACTTACGGTTTGAGTCATCTTAGTGATTCTCCATTGAAATGTTGTGCACCAATCCTGTGCTACTTGATTATTTTCTCACCAATATAGTGAGTTATTGGTATTGAACAGCCTTAAAGCAAAATACATTCCAAAATAAACAAATGAATCAATAACTTTTCAATATCAAATAACTTATTGAAATAGAGTGAATTATATAAATATCAAGGGAGTTGTTGCATGATAGAAGAATAAACGCATTCATAAGAAGCGCACCAAATTGGAACGTGCGCTCCATTTTAATGCACTCTATTTTTTGGCTCGTTCCAGATTGCAGGCATTAAAAAGGCCTCCCGCAGGAATAATGCCGTTCACTTAAGAGTGAACGGCATTTTTGTTGTCATCCCTAAACCACCGCCTTGGGCGGTGGTGATTCAACCTTGGGGCTATTGCCCGAAGGAGTGCCCATGCTAGAAGTAAACCTCTTATTCACCACAAGTAAGAGGAAACTAAAAACATGGGCGATTATAGAAGTTCATCACATGTATATTGGCGTTGCAAATACCACATAGTTTGGACACCGAAATACAGATTTAAGATCTTGAAAGGGAATGTAGGTAAAGAGCTTTATCGCTCAATCTATATTTTGTGCAATATGAAAGATTGTGAAGTCTTGGAATTAAATGTTCAGCCGGATC
>NZ_CAWNJO010000075.1:0-21095 GCF_963874835.1 Vibrio sp. V12_P9A6T4
CGAACCAGGGGATGGCGGCATCAAAAGCCGCTGCCTTACCGCTTGGCGATAGCCCTACAAGATGATTGCTCATCTAAATAATGGTGCGGAAGGAGAGACTTGAACTCTCACACCTTACGGCGCCAGAACCTAAATCTGGTGCGTCTACCAATTTCGCCACTTCCGCAACTTATGCTGTAGATAAACTGAGGATTGGTTACTCAATTTATCGTTGTTATGGGTAGCTTATCGCTAGCCATATGAAATATGGCAGGGCTACCTGGATTCGAACCAGGGAATGGCGGCATCAAAAGCCGCTGCCTTACCGCTTGGCGATAGCCCTACAAGATGATTACTCATCTAAATAATGGTGCGGAAGGAGAGACTTGAACTCTCACACCTTACGGCGCCAGAACCTAAATCTGGTGCGTCTACCAATTTCGCCACTTCCGCAATTTAATTTTTCGATTCAACGAATCTTTTTCACAACAAGCGCTTGGCTTATCGTGTCAATAATGGCAGGGCTACCTGGATTCGAACCAGGGAATGGCGGCATCAAAAGCCGCTGCCTTACCGCTTGGCGATAGCCCTACAGGATGATTGCTCATCTAAATATGGTGCGGAAAGAGAGACTTGAACTCTCACACCTTGCGGCGCCAGAACCTAAATCTGGTGCGTCTACCAATTTCGCCATTTCCGCAAATTTTTAGTTATCGAGATGGTGCGGAAGGAGAGACTTGAACTCTCACACCTTACGGCGCCAGAACCTAAATCTGGTGCGTCTACCAATTTCGCCACTTCCGCAGCTCGATATCTATGTGTTGCCAACTTTTGCTAACAACTAAATTATGGTGGCTACGACGGGATTTGAACCTGTGACCCCATCATTATGAGTGATGTGCTCTAACCAGCTGAGCTACGTAGCCATCTTTTTGAGCGAGACAATATAATACAATCCACACTCATGTGCCAATGGTTTTTTAAACACTGACCCATTTGAATAATGGCAGGGCTACCTGGATTCGAACCAGGGGATGGCGGCATCAAAAGCCGCTGCCTTACCGCTTGGCGATAGCCCTACAAGATGATTGCTCATCCAAATAATGGTGCGGAAGGAGAGACTTGAACTCTCACACCTTGCGGCGCCAGAACCTAAATCTGGTGCGTCTACCAATTTCGCCATTTCCGCAACTTTCCTAAATATTTTTATAATAAAAACACTTAGGAAATGGTGGCTACGACGGGATTCGAACCTGTGACCCCATCATTATGAGTGATGTGCTCTAACCAACTGAGCTACGTAGCCATTTTTATTCTCTCTTTAAGTTTGCCTTAATGTCGAGAACGGAGCGCATTATGCGGATATGGCTCTAGAGCGTCAATAGTTTTTTTGAATAAATTCTTTGAAACCAACCGTTCGAACTTTTTTTGAACAAAGAGACGTGTTTGTGATCAAAAACGGTTAATAAATCATTAAGCTTATTGATTTTTCCTTGCTTGTCGCTAAGGTTGATTTTGAGAAAAAAACAAAAAAGCCAACAGAATCTGTCGGCTTTAATGGTGTATTAATGGCTGATTAACGAGTTATTTACACGTTGAAGCGGAAGTGGATAACATCGCCATCTTTTACGATGTATTCTTTACCTTCCAAGCGCCATTTGCCCGCTTCTTTGGCTCCATTTTCGCCGCGATATTGAATGAAATCATCATAACCCACAACTTCAGCGCGAATGAAACCACGTTCAAAGTCGGTATGGATTTTACCCGCCGCTTGCGGAGCCGTCGCACCGACCGGAATCGTCCAGGCACGCACTTCTTTTACGCCTGCGGTGAAGTAGGTTTGTAGCGTTAGCAGTTCGTAACCGGTACGAATTACGCGGTTTAGACCGGGTTCTTCAATGCCTAAATCGGCTAAAAACTCGGCGCGATCTTCTTCTTCAAGTTCAGATAGTTCAGCTTCAATGGCTGCGCAAACAGCAACCACAGAATTGTTCTCTTTTTCTGCAAACTCTCTGACAGCATCAAGGTACGGGTTATTTTCAAAGCCATCTTCGCTCACGTTGGCGATATACATGGTTGGTTTCAACGTTAAGAAGTTGAGATAATCCACGGCGGCTAGCTCTTCTTTTGAGAGTTCAACCGTGCGAGCCATACCACCTTCCGTTAATACAGGGAGTAGCTTCTCTAATACGGTGATTTCAAATTTAGCGTCTTTATCGCCACCTTTGGCACGTTTTGCTTGACGTTGAATGGCGCGTTCACAGCTATCAAGGTCGGCAAGGGCAAGCTCTAGATTGATTACTTCAATATCTTCAATTGGCGATACTTTGCCTGCTACGTGAACGATATTTTCGTTCTCGAAGCAGCGAACAACGTGACCAATTGCATCTGTTTCACGGATATTGGCAAGGAATTTGTTGCCTAAACCTTCACCTTTTGACGCGCCAGCCACTAGGCCTGCGATATCGACAAATTCCATTGTCGTCGGAAGGATACGTTGAGGGTTTACAATTTCTGCTAACGCATCGAGACGAAGGTCTGGAACAGGAACCACGCCCGTGTTTGGTTCGATAGTGCAAAACGGGAAGTTTGCTGCTTCGATGCCCGCTTTAGTTAGTGCATTAAATAATGTCGATTTACCCACATTTGGTAAACCCACGATGCCACATTTAAAACCCATGACTGTAACCTTATTCAGCTTTGAACGTATGTAAGCGATTTTGTGCTTTAGTTAGACCATCTTTTAGTAAAATGTCGAAGCAACGAACCGATTCGTCAACTGCGGCATCTAAGCACTCTTGCTCTTTGGCGGGTGCTTTACCTAAAACATAGCCTGCTACTTTATCTTTGTGCCCCGGATGGCCGATACCAATCCGCAGGCGGTAGAATTCTTTGTTATTGCCGAGTTTGCTGATAGTGTCTTTAAGGCCATTATGCCCGCCATGACCACCGCCCATTTTGAACTTAGCTACCCCGGGAGGTAAGTCTAGTTCATCATGTGCCACCATGATCTCTTCTGGTTTTATCTGGTAAAACTTGGCGATGGCCGCCACGGCTTTACCGGATAAATTCATAAAAGTTGTTGGGATCAATAAACGCAGATCTTCACCATTAACCACGATACGTCCGGTGAAACCGAAGAATTTGGCTTCGTTTTTCAAGGTGACGTTATGAACTCGGGCTAATTCTTCTACTACCCAAGCGCCGGCATTGTGCCTCGTTTTGGCGTATTCAGGGCCAGGATTCGCTAGCCCGACAAGAAGTTTGATTGGTTGGCTCAAGGTTAGGATCTCTTTGCAATATCAAAAGCGCGGTATGATAGCACACAAAAGGGAAAGGGTGCGAGGCGCTAAAATAACAAAGGAAAAAGCACCTCATTTTTCAATGAAGTGCTTTAAAAGCATTTAAAAATCAGTAAATAAACTGAGTTTTAATTAAACATGGCAGAAATAGACTCTTCGTTGCTAATGCGACGAATCGCTTCAGCAAGCATGCTAGACAAGGTTAACTGTGTCACTTTACCGGTTGCCGCCATCTCTTTAGATAGGGTGATCGAGTCTGTGACGATAACTTGGTCTAGTACTGAGTTTTTGATATTTTTCGCTGCGTTACCTGAGAATACCGCGTGCGTTGCGTAAGCAAACACACGTTTTGCACCACGTTCTTTCAATGCTTCAGCGGCTTTACACAAAGTGCCGCCAGTGTCGATCATGTCATCCACGATCACACAATCGCGCCCATCAACATCGCCAATCAGGTTCATAACTTCAGACACGTTGGCGCGTGGACGACGTTTATCAACGATTGCGATGTCGATATCACCTAATGCTTTTGCAGTCGCACGAGCACGAACCACGCCACCAAGGTCAGGTGAAACCACAACAGGATCTTCTAACCCACGCGCTTTCATATCTTCAAGCAACACTGGCGTACCAAAGATGTTATCTACTGGGACGTCAAAGAAGCCTTGGATTTGTTCTGCGTGAAGGTCGATGGTCAAAACGCGGTCAACACCAACGTTTGAAAGGAAATCTGCAACAACTTTTGCAGTAATCGGTACACGAGCAGAGCGCACTCGGCGGTCTTGACGGGCATAACCAAAATATGGGATGACAGCAGTAATACGGCCTGCTGAAGCACGGCGCATTGCATCAATCATCACTACTAATTCCATTAAGTTGTCATTAGTAGGAGCACAAGTAGATTGAATAATAAATACATCGCTACCACGAACATTTTCGTTGATTTGCACTGCAACTTCACCGTCGGAGAAACGAGAAACAGTAGCATCACCAAGAGAGATGTATAGACGTTCAGCAATACGTTGGGCTAGTTCAGGTGTGGCGTTACCAGCAAATAGCTTCATATCAGGCACGGTGGAAACCTCAGGGTTGCGTCCAGTTTTTAAATAGGTCGGGTGTTGGCGAATTGGTATTCAGCCAGAGTCTTTTTCAGTGGCGAAATGTTACACCCTAAGGCGACAAACGCGAAGACTGTGTCAGGGAGCTTGGCAAGGACAGCTTCCGCTTCTACTTTGCTAGAAAATTCGGCAAAAACGCAAGATCCCGTCCCAGTCAATCTTGACGGCGCGTATTGTAGCAGCCATGAAAGTTGCTTATCAACCTCTGGGTACAGCATTCGGACAATTTTTTCGCAATCGTTTTCGTAAGGGTGTTCGAGAAGCGTTGCTAGCGCTCGTTTTGGCGTGTTCCTTATCAATTTTGGATGAGTGAAAATATCTTTCGTTGCAATGCTCACATTAGGCCGAACCACCAAATGCCATTTTTGCTTTGGTTCGGTTTGGGTCAGTTTTTCACCTACGCCTTCAGCAAATGCGGCAAAGCCATGGACAAAAACGGGAACATCCGCCCCGAGTGTTAAACCGAGCGTAGCGAGTTCTTGCTGTGATAAATTGGTTTGCCATAAGTAGTTCAGTGCAACAAGCACGGTTGCAGCATTGGAAGAGCCGCCACCGATGCCACCGCCCATTGGCAAAACTTTATTTAATTCAATGCTCGCGCCATAGCGGCATCCACTTGCCTTTTGTAAGGCGATGGCCGCTTTCCAAATCAAGTTGTCTTGTAGCGCAACGCCAGCAATGGCTGGTGTGAGAGTTATTTCGCCAGACTGATTGGCGGTAATGGTTAACTCATCACCAAAATCGAGAAATTGAAACAGTGTCTGTAATTCATGATACCCGTCGGCTCTTTGCCCGGTGATGTACAGAAACAGGTTGAGCTTAGCGGGTGATGGCCAGTGGGTTGGGGTACAAATCATGGCGTTAGGGTCCACTTTGAAATGACGAGGTTTAATGAAACTTGATCTTGAGTCAGCTTCAGTTTGGCCGGAAGTGGCACTGAAGTGGAAGAAGCGGATGTTGAGACGAAGGGATAAGCTTGGTAGTTCAAATATTCCAAGTGCCAGCGGCTAAGCCCTAGCTGTTTATCTAACGATGCCAACAAATTATTTTGATTCAATTGAAAACCATCCGCCTCGGTTGGTAGCCCAAGCAGCCAATCTTGTAGCTGCTCAATGGGGATCAATAACCCAGTTAACTCGTAAACTAAAGCATCCGCATTCTGCGCATCGATAATTTGATCATCATACGTTTTGACCTGGGCGCCCTGAGGCGAGATGGAGAGATTTAAAACGGTCTGCCCTAAAAAGGTTGAGAGACGAAGCTGGCTATGGTCGGCGTTTTTTTGCCAATGAAAATTGAGGGATTGGCGCTGTTGTGGTGATATATAGCCGAGTTTTCCGCTGGCTTGGTACTCGCGGATCGTTTGCAATTGCTGTTGGTGTTGCTGCCAGCCGACGCTCTCGACCCTTGTTGAGGGTAAGTTTGTGCAACCAAAGAGTGTTAGCAGAGTGAGGAGAGTTAAAATCAGTCTATTTGCGCGTGTCATATCTGCCCATTATTTACACAGTGAAGGCCGTAAAAACGCCTCACTATATCATTGATATCACGAAGTCGGGAAAACAAATCCCTGTTGCCCTTTCATTAAAACAGGGCATCAAGTAAAATTCTGCTCCTATTTACATTTCCTGAACCGAGAAACCTCTATAGATGTCCTTGCTTGCTATTGGAATAAATCACAATACAGCGTCGGTAGAACTGCGAGAGAAAGTGGCGTTTGGTCCTGATAAATTATCAGAAGCCTTGCGACAACTTGCGTCCAGTTCCAGCGTTCAAGGTAGCGTTATTGTCTCTACCTGTAATCGCACGGAAATTTATTGTGATGTAAAATCATCGAGCAAAAGTAAGTTAATCGATTGGTTGTCTCAGTTCCATCATGTGAATCCTGAAGATCTTAAACCGAGTTTGTATGTACATGAAGAACAAGCCGCTATTCGTCATTTGATGCGAGTGGCTTGTGGGCTGGATTCACTGGTATTGGGTGAGCCGCAGATTTTAGGGCAGGTGAAGCAAGCCTATGCGGATGCTCGCGAGCATAACGCGGCTGATTCAGCGATTGAAAAACTGTTTCAAAAAGCATTCTCGGTAGCTAAACGTGTGCGCACCGAAACCGAAATAGGCGGCAGTGCGGTATCTGTGGCTTATGCTGCTTGTACGTTGGCAAAGCAGATCTTTGAATCACTCTCTGATTCAACGGTAATGTTGGTTGGGGCGGGTGAAACCATCGAACTGGTTGCGAAGCATTTAGCTAGCCATCGATGTAAACGCATGATAGTTGCCAACCGAACCCGCGAGCGAGCGATGGGGCTTGCACAGCAGTTTGACGCTGAAGTGATTGCACTCAATGAGATACCTGACTATCTCGCTCACGCGGATATCGTCATCAGTTCAACCGCCAGCCCACTGCCGATTATTGGCAAAGGGATGGTAGAAAGTGCGATTAAAGTGCGCCGCCATCAACCCATGTTACTGATTGATATTGCCGTGCCTCGTGATATTGAATCGCAGGTCGGTGATTTAAACGATGCCTATCTGTATACGGTTGATGATCTTCAGTCGATTGTAGACAGCAATATGGAACAGCGTAAAGTTGAAGCCATTCAAGCTGAAGCGATTGTCAGTGAAGAGAGCGCAGCCTTTATGAGCTGGATGCGCTCCTTGCAAGCGGTAGACAGCATCCGAGAATACCGTCAATCGGCCAACGAAATTCGTCAAGAATTGCTCAGCAAAAGCTTGCAGGCACTGGCTGCAGGGGGCGATCCTGAAAAAGTGTTACTTGAGTTAAGTAACAAACTCACCAATCGATTGATCCACACACCAACCCGAGCATTGCAAAGCGCTGCCGAGTTAGGTGAACCGGCTAAATTGGCCGTGATTAGACAAAGTTTGGGTCTTGACGACCCTCGATAATATCCGTCACTCCGAATTAAAGAAGAAACTATGAAAGCGTCGATTTTAGTTAAGCTTGAATCCCTTGTTGAGCGTTACGAAGAGGTTCAGCGCCTGCTTGGCGAGCCTACCGTAATTAGTGATCAAAACAAATTCCGTACTTTGTCAAAAGAGTACTCTCAGCTTGAGGAAGTCACTAAATGCTTCCAAGCTTACCAACAAGCGCAAGAGGATTTGGTTGCCGCGGAAGAGATGACCAAAGAAGAAGACGCCGAGATGCGTGAGATGGCTCAAGAGGAAATCAAAATAGCCAAAGCGACGATCGAACGTCTCACTGATGAATTGCAAATTCTGCTGCTACCAAAAGATCCGAACGATGATCGCAACTGCTTCTTAGAAATTCGTGCAGGGGCGGGCGGTGATGAGGCGGGTATTTTTGCTGGCGATCTGTTCCGTATGTATAGCCGTTATGCTGAGAAGATGAGCTGGCGTATCGAAATTATGTCCGCTAGTTATGCTGAGCATGGCGGCTATAAAGAAGTGATTGCTAAAGTGAGTGGTGATGGCGCTTACGGTGTGCTTAAGTTTGAATCAGGCGGTCACCGCGTACAGCGTGTTCCGGCCACGGAATCTCAAGGTCGTGTGCATACTTCCGCTTGTACCGTCGCTATCATGCCGGAAATTCCTGAAGCCGAAATTCCAGAAATTAAAGCCAGTGATCTGAAAATCGACACTTTCCGCTCATCGGGCGCGGGTGGTCAGCACGTAAACACCACCGACTCTGCGATCCGTATTACCCACTTACCAACAGGCACGGTAGTTGAGTGTCAGGACGAGCGTTCACAGCACAAAAACAAAGCCAAAGCGATGGCCGTATTGGCCGCTCGTATTGCACAAGCGGAAGAAGCGAAGCGCGCAGCCGAAGTGTCCGATACTCGTCGTAACCTACTGGGTTCTGGTGATCGTAGCGACCGTATTCGTACTTACAACTACCCGCAAGGTCGCGTTTCCGATCATCGTATTAACTTAACCATCTATCGTCTTAATGAAGTGATGGAAGGGGATCTGCAAAGCTTGATTGATCCAATCATTCAAGAATATCAAGCAGACCAACTTGCCGCTCTTGCCGATCAACACTGATCCCATGACGTTATCTCGTATTGATGATGCGTTGAAAGCCGCGATTGCTCAACTCCAAGAAGGCGGCAGTGATTCGCCTTCTGTGGATGCAGCGGTGCTGCTTTGCCATGTACTGGATAAACCACGTTCTTATCTGCTGACTTGGCCTGAAAAGACCTTGAGCGAAACGCAGTCGCGGCAATTTTGTTCGCTGATTACGCGTCGAGTGACGGGGGAGCCTGTGGCCTATTTGGTCGGGGAACGTGAGTTTTGGTCGCTGCCACTGAAAGTTTCGCCTTCGACATTAATTCCTCGACCGGATACTGAACGTTTGGTTGAAATTGCGTTAGAAAAAAGCCAGCAGACGCAAGGGGATATTTTGGACTTAGGCACAGGAACTGGCGCAATCGCATTAGCGTTAGCGTCTGAGTTACCTGAACGTCATGTGGTTGGTATCGACTTACGCCCAGAAGCGCAAGCTTTAGCGTTGGAAAACGCGCAGCGTTTAACTATTACCAATGTCACATTTTTACAAGGTAGTTGGTTTGAACCTTTAAAGCTCGGTACAAAGTTTGCTTTAATTGTCTCCAATCCACCGTATATTGAAGAAAATGATCCCCATCTCACGCAAGGGGATGTACGTTTTGAGCCTTTAAGTGCGCTGGTGGCCAAAGACAAAGGCTTGGCTGACATTAAACACATTGCAGAGAATGCGCGTCACTATTTGCAGCAACAAGGCTGGCTGCTGTTTGAACATGGTTATGATCAAGGGGCGGCAGTCAGAGCGTTATTTGAGTCACTCGGCTATCACCATGTAGTGACAGAAAAGGATTATGCGGGTAATGGCCGAGTGACACTGGGTCAATATTCGCACTCAGAAGAGAGAGCATCATGTACGAAGGATTAAAACATTTTCATCTACTGACCATTGCGATCAGTGCACTATTGTTGTCGGTACGTTATGCCTTGATGATGATGGATTCCAAATGGCTGCAACACCCTTTTTTGAAACGTTTTCCTCATATTAACGATTCGCTGTTGTTGTTATCGGGTATCGCGTTGATTGTGATGTCTGGTTTTATCCCATTTACCCCAGCCGCACCTTGGTTAACTGAGAAGCTGACTTGTGTGATGGCGTACATTGCACTGGGCTTCTTTGCGCTCAAACTGGGTCGGAATAAGCTGTTGCGTACCTTTGCTTTTTTGGGCGCATTAGGTTGGCTTGCTATGGCGGGAAAAATCGCCATCGTAAAAACGGCTATGTTTTTAGGCTAACAGCATCCGAGCGGCATTATGTTTGAATGGTTCGATGAAGATTTTGATGCAATGGAATTGGTGGAAGGGGCGCTGATCTTAAACAAGGCCGTCAATCCTGAAACTGAGGATGAATGGGCACGCCAAGAGTTGGCCCGTTTGCTTACACAAGCAAAACACGAGTTAGCTAATGAACAGGATGAAAAACAGCGTTTCGAAGCGTTGTTGCATCTGTTTTACCAACAATGGGGTTTTCGCGGTGACAGAGAGGCTTATTTTGATTCACGTAATGCCTTCATCGATAAAGTGTTGCAGCACCGCAAAGGTATTCCCGTCAGTTTAGGTGCGCTGTTGCTCTATTTTGCGCGCAAGCTAGGCTTTCCTTTACAAGGTATTACCTTTCCCACACAGTTTTTATTGCAGTTGCATTGGTGCGATGAATCACCGATTTATATTAACCCTTTTACTGGTGAAACCGTCTCATTACATATACTGCAAGCGTGGTTAGTTGGGCATAAAGGGGTTTTGTCTAAGCTGAAATCGAGTCATTTGGAAGTGACAGATAATCCGACGGTGATCGGTCGTTGGCTGGCACTACTAAAGAGCGCACTATTAAGAGAAGAGCGTTATACCTTAGCGCTGCGTTGTACTGATTTAGCGCTGACTTTTGTTCCTGATGATCCGTATGAAATCCGCGATCGCGGCTTTATCTATCAGCAACTGGATTGTCACCAAATTGCCTTATCCGATTATCAATACTTTATTGATCATTGTCCGAATGATCCGGCGGCTGAGTTATTAAAAAATCAAGTTAATGCATTAAGCTTTGAAGCTATTACGCTGCATTAACCGCTAAATGAGAGAGAATAAAATGGAACAAAAAATCGTCCACGTGGGTGATATTCCCGTTGCCAACGACAAACCCTTTACTCTGTTTGCTGGAATGAACGTCCTTGAATCCCGTGATTTAGCGATGCAAATCTGTGAGCATTACGTGAAAGTGACCGATAAACTCGGTATCCCTTATGTGTTTAAAGCTTCTTTTGATAAAGCAAACCGCAGCTCTGTTCACTCTTATCGTGGCCCTGGCTTGGAAGAGGGAATGAAAATTTTCCAAGAGCTAAAAGAGACCTTTGGCGTCAAAATCATCACTGACGTACACACAGAAGCTCAAGCTCAGCCTGTGTCTGAGGTGGTTGATGTGATTCAACTGCCAGCGTTTCTTGCTCGTCAAACTGACCTTGTCGAAGCGATGGCGAAAACAGGTGCAGTGATCAACGTGAAAAAACCACAATTTATGAGCCCTGGTCAAGTGGGCAATATCGTGGAAAAATTTGCAGAGTGCGGCAACGACAAAGTGATTTTGTGTGAACGTGGTGCTTGCCATGGCTATGATAATCTGGTCGTTGATATGTTGGGTTTTGGTGTGATGAAAAAAGTATCAAACGGCAGCCCAATTATTTTTGATGTGACCCATTCACTGCAAATGCGCGACCCTTCTGGCGCAGCTTCTGGTGGGCGTCGTGAGCAGACAGTTGAGTTAGCAAAATCAGGTCTTGCTGCCGGGATTGCGGGCCTTTTTATTGAAGCGCATCCAAACCCAGATAAAGCGCGTTGCGATGGTCCATCGGCACTGCCTTTGGATAAACTTGAACCTTTCCTTGCACAAATGAAAGCGTTAGATGATTTGATCAAGAGCTTTGCTCATATCGATATCCGCTGATTTTTTGTTGGATCTACCACTCATAATTTGGCCACCGCAAGGTGGTCAAATTTTATCGAATGTTTCCCAAACTTGTTTATCTTGTCTAAGTGCTCACTTTTCCTTATTTTTTCGTGTTTAGGAAAGAAAACGATTGCCTGTGATCCATTAAAATTTCACGTGTAACCTGTGGCAACCGTTACATTTTTGAATTGATTTTATAGTGATCAATTCTACATAAATATGAAATCAATCTGTCACCTTTGAGATGTTAATTTAAACTGGGTCAAGTTTATCGGTATGGCTTGATTTTGTGTTTGCAACGTTGACCATGACCTCCCCCTCACAAGCAGTGGATTTTTCAAGTTCAAAGGTATGATAATGAAACAACGTCTTATTCTAAAAACAGCGCTCAGCGCGGCTATTCTTACAGCCCTTATGGGTTGCGCAACTCAACCCACTCATGAGTGGAAAGAAGATACGACTTATAAACTCACCGTGTTACACACTAATGACCACCACGGTCGTTTCTGGCAAAACAAATATGGCGAGTATGGTATGGCGGCACGTAAAACGCTGATCGACGATCTTCGCTCTGATATTGAAGCTGAAGGCGGCAGCGTACTGCTTCTTTCTGGTGGCGATATTAATACCGGAGTTCCTGAATCTGATCTGCAAGATGCAGAGCCTGATTTTAAAGGTATGAGCAAGATTGGTTATGATGCGATGGCGTTAGGTAACCATGAATTCGATAACCCGCTCGAGGTTCTGTTTAAGCAAAAAGAGTGGGCGAATTTCCCAATGCTGTCGGCCAACATTTACGATAAAGCGACCGGAAAACGTCTATTCCAAGCCTACCAAATGTTTGATAAACAGGGCGTGAAAATAGCGGTTATCGGTTTAACGACTGAAGATACCGCTAAAATCGGCAACCCTGAATACATTGGTGGTATTGAGTTTAGAGATCCAAAAGAAGAAGCGAAAAAACTGATCGCAGAAATTGAGAAAACGGAAAAGCCGGACCTTATTTTTGCCGTTACCCACATGGGCCATTATGAAAATGGTCAACGTGGTGTGAATGCACCGGGTGATGTTGCGCTTGCACGATACTTGGATGAAGGTTCTCTCGATATGATCGTCGGCGGCCACTCTCAAGAGCCTGTCTGCATGGAAGGCCCTAATGTGGTGAAGAAAAACTTCCATCCGGGAGATGAATGTAAGCCTGATATGCAAAACGGTACTTACATAGTGCAAGCGCATGAATGGGGTAAGTATGTTGGCCGTGCGGATTACGAATTCCGTAATGGTGAACTGAACATGGTGAGCTACAACCTGATCCCCGTAAACTTGAAGAAAAAAGTGAAAGTGAATGGCGAGAGTAAGCGCGTACTGATTCAAGATCAAATCGCTGAAGATCCAGAAATGCTTAACTTTTTGCGCCCATATCAAGAACAAGGTCAAGAGAAACTGAATGTGGTCATTGCACAAAGTAATGGCAAGTTAGAAGGGGATCGCAACGTTGTGCGTTTCCAACAAACAAATTTAGGCCGTTTGATTGCACTTTCTCATATGGAACGTGCAAAAGCCGACTTTGCGGTGATGAATTCTGGCGGCGTGCGTGATTCGATTGATGCAGGAAAAATTACTTATAAAGATGTGCTCAAAGTACAACCTTTTGCCAATATTCTCACTTATACCGATATGACCGGGGCTGAAGTGTTGGATTACCTCAATGAAGTGGCGACCAAACCTGTTGATTCTGGCGCTTATGTACAATTCGCGGGGATTTCGATGACAGTGGCCAATGGTAAGGTATCGAATGTCTTTATTGGTGATAAGCAGCTCCGTTTGGACGAAACGTATCGCTTCACCGTGCCTAGCTACAATGCAGCAGGTGGTGATGGTTATCCAAAAATCTCCGATCATCCAGGTTATGTGAATACGGGGTTTGTGGACGCGGAAGTATTGAAAGATTACCTCGAAGCACACAGTCCAATTGATGTGAACCAATATGCGCCAGCGGGCGAAATTGTCTATAAGTGATAGCGCGATAAAGAGTTTGACTCATTGTGAGCAATCATTTTAACTAAAGGCGGTGCTTAGGCATCGCTTTTTTATTGGCACTAACGGTTACTTTGAGATAAGCACGATGACACCTGCGATTGATTTGGCGAAAAAGAAAAAAATTCCTCACACTCTCCATCAATATCAACATGATCCTAATCACAGCAGTTATGGTTTAGAAGCAGCTGAGGTTTTGGGACAAGATCCGAAAAAAGTGTTTAAAACACTGCTGTTTTGCTTAAATGGCGAGCCGAAAAATCTCGCTGTCGCGATTATTCCTGTTGATCAAAAATTAAACTTAAAGCGTGCGGCCAAAGCGGCTAAGTCGAAAAAAGCGGAAATGGCTAATCCAGACATAGCGCAAAAAACCACAGGTTATGTGGTCGGTGGTATTAGCCCACTTGGGCAGAAAAAAGCACTACCGACCTTCATTCATCTCAGCGCAGAAGATCAATCGACCATCTGTGTCAGTGCAGGTAAGCGCGGTTTAGAGATTGAATTGGCACCGAGCGATCTTGCGTTATTAACGCGAGGTGAGTTTGTTGAATTGTGTCAAGAATAGAGAATGAAAATCCGGCCTCGATTGAGGCCGGATTGACTGGCAAAATTAGTTCTTCAGTTTGATCTCTTCTTCCATCTGGGCATTATCCACCACATGGTTTTCTCCTAAGTCATTAGGAAGGATCAAGTTTAGAATAATGGCTACGATACCGCATAAGCTGACACCTTGTAGGCTAAACTCTCCGATACCAAAGGCCATGCCGCCGATACCAAACACTAATGTCACTGCCACAATCACTAAGTTACGAGACTTGTGAAGATCGACATGATTTTTAATCAGTGTGTTTAGGCCAACCGTTGCAATTGAACCGAACAGCAAAATCATAATCCCGCCCATTACTGGAATTGGAATGGTTTGCAGTAGCGCGCCCAGCTTACCAACCAATGCTAATACAATCGCGGTGATCGCAGCCCAAGTCATGATTACTGGATTAAAGGCTTTAGTCAGCATTACGGCACCCGTCACTTCGCTGTACGTAGTGTTTGGTGGCGCACCCAGCATCGAGGCTGCGATGGTGGCAACACCGTCACCCGCAATGGTGCGATGTAGCCCAGGTTTCTTGATGTAATCTTTTCCAGTGACGTTTGAGATCGCGAGCATATCGCCCACGTGTTCGACTGCCGGAGCAATTGCAACTGGGATCATGAACAAGATCGCGTTGATGTTGAACTCAGGGAAAGTGAAGTTCGGCATTGACAGCCAAGCCGCTTGCGTAACAGGAGTAAAATCCACTACACCAAAATAGAGGCCCAAAAGATAGCCTGCAAAAATACCGCCGCAGATCGGCAATAGTTTGAGAAAACCTTTGGCAAAAACGCTAATCGTGATGGTGGTTAACAGCGAAACGCAAGAGATCCACATCGCTACATCTGAGCTAATCAGTTGTACCGAACCATCTCCAGTTTTACCTAGCGCCATGTTTACAGCAACAGGCGCAAGGCCTAAGCCAATCACCATGATCACCGGGCCAACGACCACAGGAGGTAAAATTTTGTGGATGATTTCTACGCCACGGACTTTGATGATCGCTCCCAGTAGTATGTAGACAAAACCAGCGGCCACTAAACCGCCCATCGTCGAGGCAACGCCCCAAGTTTGGATGCCAAACATAATCGGTGCAATAAAGGCAAAAGAAGAAGCAAGAAAGATGGGGACAGAGCGGCGAGTAATAAGTTGGAATAAAAGGGTACCGACACCGGCGCCAAATAGTGCAACGTTAGGATCAAGCCCAGTTAACAGCGGGACAAGAACCAGCGCACCAAATGCGACGAAGAGCATCTGTGCGCCTTGGATGGCATTTTTCATCATGATTTCCCTGAAGCAAAATAAAAATTCGCGGGATTCTATCACTTTTGCAAACGATTGCCATTGAAACTAGATCAAATAAAGTCACAAATGTTGATGAAATTATCACCGAACTCTGCCGTGGATTCCTTGCCGCGGACCGGATAGTTGCTTATCATCGACGTTCACAAACAGATCATAGGAACAGTATGCGCTATTTAGCTATGTTGGTGATGAGCTTACTCACTCTCCCTGCTTATGCCTTAACCAAGGTCGACTTATACCATACCGAAGTCGTGATTGATCAACAGCAAGACAATGCCGACGCGAATGCTCGTATCAAAGGGATGAGCGAAGTGATTGTTCGAGCTTCGGGTGATAGGAATGCGGTGAACAATGATGTGATTAAAAAAGCCTTAAGGCAGAATTCGCAATATTTAGCGCAAATCAGTTATGGTCAAAATGGGTCGCAATCTTCGATTGTTATGGGGTTTAGCGCACCGCATATCCGCACATTATTAACTCAAGCTCAATTACCATTTTGGCCTGAAAACCGAGCTAATGTTTTAGTCTGGTTGATTGAAGAGTCAGGTTATGACCGCAGTATCGCTTGGGAACATTCTGACACGAGTACGCTAAAACAGCTTAAAGGTGCGACTCAAACTCGCGGTTTGCCTATCACAGTGCCTGTGGGTGATTTTGATGATATTACCGGTGTGGAAGTATCGGATTTGTGGGGCGGTTTCGTACAGCCTATCAGCATGGCTAGCCAACGTTATCCAACCGATGCTGTATTGGTGGTCAGAGTGCAAAGTAACGGTGTGCGTTGGAGTTTGTATGATCAACCCGCCGCTCAAATGGCACAAGCCACGAAAGCGCCACTGTCTGGTCAAGCGTCTGGTGACGATGCCATTGAACAAATGGTCGATCAATTGAGTGATTACTATGCAAGAAAGAGCTCGGTTATCGTGGCCAGTGAATCCTCTTCTTCGCTGCTTGCTCGTTTTAGCCCGATTGATGATGCAATGGATTTCTTTACCTTGGAGAATAAGTTGAAGCGCTTAAGCTCTGTTGCTTCTTTGGACATTCTCAAGATTCAAGGTGAGGAAATCACTTTCGAAGTGCATTTGTTGGCTTCAGAGTTCGAGTTTGAGCAAGAAGTGCTACGCATGGGCAAAGTCGCTAAAATTGACGACCCACATCCAGAGAGTGTGCCAACACAGCTTACCCCAGCAGCAGAGGTTGATGATTCTGCTGTGGAGTCAGGCTCTTTGCAAGTCACACCTGAACCGTCATTATCTCAGGCCATCACTGAACCAGTGAAGCGAGTGCTCTCTTTTGAGTGGCAAGCGTAAAGTACTCAGTCACCTCTTGAACAAATGCTGAGATAATCAAAAAGAGCCCATCAGGGCTCTTTTTGCATGAGAAGAATAGGCAATCCTGTCATGGATTGACTCTATGGTTGATTATCGTGGGTAAAATTGGCTTTCTCTTGCTTTTCGACTTCAGATAGACGCTTGAGTTTCAGTCCGAGCTCTTTACCGCGATGGCGAGCATACAAGGTATTACCGACAAAAGCGGCAAATGTCAGTAGCAGTTCCACTACCGCTAACCAGCGCTCCCCTCCATCAACATAAATCAGCGTCAACGCGTGTAGAAAGTAGAGCATTAAAACAAAGTTGGCCCAGGCGTGAGTGTAGGGTTTTCCAGCCAAAATTCCCGGTAATGGTAAAAACAGTGGGATAACCCATGCAATGGCCAATGCAACATGATTAAGATGAGGGTGAGGAGAGAGCGAGAATTGCCATAAAACCACCCATATAATTAGGGATAAGTTACTCAGTAAAGCTAGCCATCGGTACTGCTTGGTGCTTGGCATCATTTCTGCCGTCATAATCTGTCCTTTAATCGGCTGGCTAGCATTGCCAGCCGTTTTCCTAAATTTTTAGCCAGTTCACTTTCGTGCGTAGTGAGTTGTGGCGAGTGTGTTGCGACATGGCTTGCACCATATGGCGTGCCTCCAGAGATTGTGGTATGCAGTGCAGGCTCTGAATAAGGGATGCCAACGATTAACATGCCATGATGCATCAGTGGCAGCATCATACTCTGTTGCGTACTCTCTTGGCCGCCATGCAAAGAGGATGAAGAAGTAAACACGCAAGCGGGTTTATCAATTAATGCGCCGCTAATCCATAAAGGGGTCGTTTGGTCCCAAAAGTGCTTCAGTGGCGCGGCCATATTGCCAAACCAGACTGGGCTGCCAAAAGCCAAACCATCACATTGCTTTAACTCATCCAGAGTCAGGTAGGGATCGGTCGTTTGCTCTGCATGATTGTCTAGCGCCGGAACGGTGCGCAAGAGTGCTGTCGCGCCTTGTGCTTCAATTCCGCGTGCGATTTGTCGTGCCAGTGCTTGCGTTGAACCGTGCCTACTGTAATAAAGTACGACGACTTTAATACTCATAAAATCTCAAGTACTTGCTCTGGTGGACGGCCGTGGCGCGCTTTACCATTGGCGACAACAATGGGACGCTCAATCAACTTAGGGTGCGCGGCCATGGCTGAAAATAGCTGATCATCAGTAAGTGCATCATCACTTAGGCCAAGTTCTTTATAGAGATCTTCTTTGGTGCGCATCATATCACGAACCTGTTGTAGCCCGAGTTGAGCGTACAAGGTTTTCAACTGTTCGATGGTTGGGGCTTGGTCTAAATATTTGATGATCTGTGGCTTTAACTGGCGGTCTTCTAGCAGTGCCAGAGTTTCACGACTTTTTGAGCATTTAGGGTTGTGATAAATCACGACTGACATAACTTCTCCTCGTTGTATTGTGATTATTGGAGTGATAAGAATCGGTCTCGTTGCACCATCAATTGGTCAATGCGTGCATCGTAGCGAGCTTGTTCTAGGCTGCCAAGTTCGGCGAGTTGACTTGCTTGGGTGTAATATTGAATTGCTTTATTCCAATTGGCTTTGAGCGCTAGAAGCTCCGCCCGCGCAGCAAGATCTTCTTGGCTATTGCCAATGCCGATATTCGCTTCTGATAGCAAATGCCAGCCGTTGGTATCATTAGGGTTGTCATGGGTGTAGCGCTGCAATACCCGAATGGCATCAGACAATTTATCTTGTTTTAACAAGCTGTTGGCGTAGTTAATTGTTAAGGTTGGATTGTTCGGTTTCTGTTTAAGCGCCTTTTCGAGCAAGGTTTGGGCTTTGGCCGCTTGATTTAGAGCGATATCGAGATCGGCCATCGCATCAAGATAGAAATTGTTTGTTGGGTCTTGTGCAACCAGCTTTGATAAAATCGCCTCTGATTTATCAAATTGCTTGCTATCGAGATAAACCAAGGCTTTGCCATATTGGAAGGCTGGCGCGAGAGCTGCACTCTCTTTTTTCTCTGCACGCTTAAACCAATCAAGAGCGGCTTCATTATCAATCCCAGCATAGCGAGCAACAATTCGTGAGCGTGCTAAATGGTAATCCAATGAAGGTTGAAGGCGCATAGGCGGGTAGTGTTGGGCGCGCTCACGGCTGTCGGTAATACGATCTTCTGGCAGCGGATGGGTTAGTAACATCGGTGGCGGTTTACTAGCGTAACGATATTCATCAGCGAGGCGGCCAAAAAACCTTGGCATGGCTTGGGCATCAAACCCCGCTTTGGCTAGCGTTGCAATACCAAATCGGTCAGCCTCTTTTTCATTACTGCGCGTATAGTTTATTTGGCTTTGCATACTGCCTGCGGTGGTGGCGGTAATGGCGGCAATGCCCACTTCAGGTGCCGCAATAGCCAGTAACAAAGAGCCTGCCAATGCTGCGATTGTTGCTGGTGAGCGTCTGGCTTGGTCTTCCATACTGCGTGCTAAATGGCGCTGCGTGACGTGGGCAATTTCGTGCGAAAGAACCGAAGCGAGTTCGCTTTCTGTTTGTGCATGCAAAAACAACCCAGAGTGCAACGCAACATAACCGCCAAAGAAGGCAAACGCATTGATGTTGCGATCGCGGATCATAAAAAAGGTGAACGGCGTTTTTACATCGTTGGCATTGGCAACCAATTTATGCCCTAGGCTATCGATGTACTCGTTGATCACCGGATCATTGACGATAGGCTGGCTGTTACGCAGCATGCGCATATAAGCATCACCATAAATAAGCTCTTGATCAATCGTCAAGGTCGAACCTGCTACTGTCCCAATGTCCGGTAGCTCTATGGTGTCGGCATAGCTCAAGGAAGGGGCGTTTATCGCCACAGTAATACAGAGGCAAAGTAAGGATCGAGCGCGTTTAAACTTCATATTTGTCAGTGATATTCCGTGATCTTCTTGTCTGTATGACATTGAATGTGTGAATTGGTTTCCAACTCAAAATAGCGGCCAAAAATTGTAGAGAGAGAAGAGTAAGCCAGCCGGTGTTTGAGTATCGATAAACACTGGCATGCCAGTCAAAACTCGATACAATGGCAGGCCTATATTAAGCATTGAGCAGAAGAATGGAACCAAATATTCTGGATTTACGCCAGCAGCGTTGTCCGATGGCTTTATTACTTGCGAAGCGTCACACTGTTCAATTGGTTTTGGGTGAGGTATTAGACATTTGGCTTAACGACGTCAGCTCAGGACAGGATATAGAAAAATATTTGTCTGCGCATGGCTTTCGTTGCCAGTGGAACACGTCACCCGGTTATTTTTGGCTAAAAGTAATTAAGGAACTCGATTAAATGTTTGAAATGGTAACTCGTTGGTATCAAAGACGCTTTTCTGATCCTCATGCCGTTAGTCTGGTTGCTATTCTGTTTTTTGGTTTTGTAACGATATATTTCTTCGGCCATTTGATTGCGCCGCTGCTTGTGGCCATTGTGCTGGCGTATTTACTTGAGTGGCCAGTAATGCAATTGCGCCGTTTTGGGCTTCCTAGGTCCGTTTCCGTAATTTTGGTGATTTTGCTATTTGTCGGTTTGATGCTGCTGGCTATCTTTGGTTTAGTACCAACCATTTGGAAACAGGTTGGTAATTTAATCAATGACATTCCTAACATGTATGCAGGGTTGCAAAGCTTCATTTTGAGTATTCCTGAACGTTACCCTGAACTCGATAACTTACAGATTGTTGAGTCGGTGATAAGCAATGCGAAGAACCAGGCTTTAGGTATGGGGGAAAGTGTCGTTAAAGGGTCACTTGCTTCTCTTGTGAGTTTGGCCACCTTGGGTGTCTATCTCATTTTAGTGCCGTTGCTGGTCTTCTTTTTATTGAAAGATAAGAATGAAATGCTGCGAATGACCAGTGGGTTATTGCCACGTAACCGTAAACTCGCGGCTAAAGTATGGCAAGAGATGAACCAACAAATCTCAAACTACATCCGTGGAAAAGTGTTAGAAATACTGATTGTTGGTAGTATCAGTTACGTCACTTTCGCCATTCTTGATTTACGTTATTCGGTGTTGCTTGCTGTGGCTGTGGGTCTATCGGTTTTGATCCCTTATATTGGCGCGGCCGCTGTGACGGTGCCAGTTGCCATCGTCGGTCTCTTCCAATGGGGCATGACTCCGCCGTTTTACACATTATTAATTGCTTATGGCATCATCCAAGCTTTGGATGGCAACGTATTGGTTCCCGTTCTATTTTCTGAAGCCGTTAATCTACATCCCGTTGCTATCATTGTCGCGGTGTTAGTCTTTGGTGGGCTATGGGGGTTTTGGGGCGTATTTTTTGCTATTCCTCTTGCCACTCTAGTAAAAGCAGTATGGCATGCTTTGCCCAGCACTGATGAACCTGTTGTTGAGGCTGAATCTCCCTAAAATCACTGAATTATAAATAAAAAATAGAGAGTAAA
>NZ_CAWNJO010000076.1:0-21012 GCF_963874835.1 Vibrio sp. V12_P9A6T4
CTACATCCGATAGCACTTTTTAATAAGATGAGAGTCAACTCAAGCTATCGACATTTTTATTATCTCATTATTAACTATTAGGTTACTCACTTTATGAAACCAGGCCGTACAGGAATAAGTCGTTTATTTTACGCTACAGGTTATTCAATGAAAGGCCTTCAGGCTGCATGGAAAAATGAAGCCGCCTTTAGGCAAGAAATCGTCGCTTCTATCATTCTAATTGCGATCACTTTTTTCTTGCCGGTCAATGAATTAGAACAGTTAATGATGATCGGTAGCTTAGTGCTGATTGTCATCGTTGAGCTTATGAATTCAGCCGTGGAAGCTGTAGTTGATCGCGTAGGTAGTGAGTGGCATGAGCTCAGTGGCCGTGCGAAGGATATAGGATCAGCTGCGGTTTTGATTGCACTACTTTTTGCTGCATTTACATGGATTTTTATTTTGGTACGCTAAATGAAATGATCGTTTGAAAATTATTCGTTTTCTTACGTCGGTATTAGTTTTCTCCTAGCGCTATGTTTTGCCACCGCCGTTAACTTGCTTGTTTATTCTGTAGTCGCAGAGTAAATGCTGTTCAAAAAAAGCGCCCCAACCGGAGCGCTTCAACTTCAATATTCGATTATTCCCAATCAAGGATAACTTTGCCAGAAAGCCCGCTGCGCATAGCATCGAAGCCCGTTTGGAAGTCATCAATTTTGTAATGGTGAGTGATGATAGGCGTTAGATCGAGACCAGATTGGATCAGGCTCGCCATCTTATACCAAGTTTCGAACATATTGCGCACAATACGATTTTATTAATTAGAATCAAATGGTTAAATATGAAAAAGCTATCATTGGGGCTAAAATGGGGCTAATTGCTATCAGCTAGACTCCTAGAAGAAATCATACTGCGCAGCGAGTGAATTCATTTTAGGATGCACCTGCACTCCATGTTGAGAAGTTGACCGCTTTCGAGCTCGCACTTTCAGCGACTGCCTTAAGTTTTCAGTAGTGATAGGGTTACGCTTACCATATTGCGATTGATTGAACTTGTGGATCTTCACCATCACCGACTTCATTGCTTCACCATCTTTCAGGCGATAGGCCGTGTAGTAGGCGTTCATCAAGCTTTGGCGGCGCTTAACGATAAAGGTTTCATAGTTCTTAATCGCATTGTTCTCATCATACTGAAGGTTCGCACGGCCAATCGCAAAACCAGACGCTTGGCCAAGCAGCTCAAAGGCCGTTAGATCACTCACAATCTCGTCGCCGTTCTTCGTCGTCACGCCACCTTCATTGATGTATCGAGCGGTTTTAAGCACGTCTTTAATCGCTTTCGGCGGGATACGCTCGATACCGCGAGCAAATTGGTCGTTAGAAATATCGGCCAAGCCTTGCGCCCATGAAACACCAATACCCCCTAATACCGGTCCTAACGCTTGCTTCATGTATTCCACATACGCGGTGGAGGCATCCACATCACGGTTAATGCTGCGCACCCACAAATCATTGAGTGAGATACGGCCAGAAATACTTGGTAAAGCGCCATGCCAGATTAAAGCTGCGTTCTCTTTACCAAACGCTTCGGCCAGCATACGTTTTAATTCAGTTTCCGCATCAAACGGCTCGTCGTCATCCCCCACAATCTCTTGCGCCGCTTCAATCGCCGTGGTGATCGCCCACAATGGCAACGCACACGTACCACCAATAAAGAAGGTCGAGGCCAACGTTCCTAAAAGCTGTTTACGTGCCATCGATTTGACTTCGGGCGTCTCCCCTTTTAGCGCTTTGGCTAGGTTCGCCCACAAGTAATAAGTCATGTTCTGGCTGTACTGCTTAAACTGTAGGGCGACTGCCGCCATATCGCTTTGCATAAAGCGCGCACGGTTAATCGATGAGTAGTCAAAATGGCTATCCCACGTATCTTTAATCGCATCCGCGATCGCCTTTTCATGGTCGCCATGTTTCTTCATAGCAAGACGGTAGGCCGCAATATAGGTCACTTCGCGGTTAAACACTTCGGCATGGTGGAAAGCCCAACCAATGATGTTCATCGCTTTGTTCCAAGTCCCTGAATACTTCGCGTTGGGGTTCTCTGCCAAACCAGCTAAGTCTGCCGCTTGCGTAACATCAATCACGCCCTGCGCAACCGCACGGCGCATCGCCTCTTTCTCGCCACCAGTGAGCACGCTTCCCAATATCCCCTGACCTTTCGGGCGGTTTCGGGTAAATGCTGCTTTCAGGTATTGCGCCGTCGCTTGGCTCATCATTTTGGAAGACTCCGCCATACCGTAGCGGGAACCCAAAATAGGCAGGGCGACTTGAAGGTTTTGGGTTAAGTTCACCAGTGCTGCGGCAGGCGTTAAACCCAGCATCCACACAAAGCCCAAACTGGTCAGTTTTTGCGCCCAACCAGCGCGGGAAGGATTGCGCACCCATTCATGGCGCTTGTTCAGCTCTTCCACCACACGGTCGGCTTCCACATTGTTCGGCAGCTCATGCACGTACTTCTGAATGCTATCGAGGTGGTTATCCAGAATATCCATATGGTCGAGGCGAGCCTGCTGACGCGATTGTCTAAAGCCTTGGTCAGCCAGTGCTCGCACCGCATCTTGGCTAAAACCGGCAACGCCTTTGCGGTGAATGAAGTTACGGCGCATAGAGCGAGCGGGCAAGGTGCGCAAATACATCTGGTAAATCTCATCACTCAGCGACTCTTTCGCCGGTGTGTGCATGTTCGCTTGCTCTACCAACTGCAACACATCGGCCACAAACGGCAGCGACGCCTTCTGCACCGCATTAAATTTCGCTTTCATACCAGAGTTGAGAGAAAAGCCAGCCTTACGCAGTTTCTCGGCGGCCAGTTCCATTTCGCCTTTGGTTTCAAACATCATAAATTGGCGTTCGCCGTTCTCATCGGCAAAGTCAATCCAATAATCACCGTGGCGTGACAATGGGAAGTACAACCCTTTGGCGGCGCGCTCGTGACGCTGGCGCAACTCGGCCAGCATCGCTTTGCGGATCTTGGAATCAAACACCGCTCGTACAATGTTCTCTTCCAGCGCTTTATTCATCCGCTCAGATTGAGCACGATAGTGATCGCGCATTTGTCGATAACGGCGCTTCTGCTCAGCGTTGAGGAGGGCAAATTTGGGGCGTAACTCCACATGGCGCTTGCGACGATTTGGCTCTTGTTTCAAAAGCTCTCGCTCTTCTTGAAGGGTTTTCCAAGCCTTAGAGCCACGTTCACTGTTTAAGCCGCCCTCTTCTTTCAAAATCCGCTCTTGCTTAGCAATACTCTCTTTCAGATCTTCCTCGCGGGATTGGAACGCCTCTGACGGGTCCACATCCGCCAAGGTCGCCTCATGCGCAAAAGCAAAGAGTTCATCCGCCTCTTTCGGGTTCGCCTTAGCCCAATCACTGAGATCATCAGCAATCTTGGCCGCCTCTTCGGCCAACATGTTCTGTGTCACCACCATAGAGTTAATTTCATCTTGGTAGGCGTCAATCATCTTGCCCAAGGGCTTGTTGATCACGGCGGAAACTTCCCCCATCTGGCGCAGCGTCAACATCGCGTATTTGTTGCGGGCAAGCGCATCGAGCGATTGCCCAATCACTGGCGCACCATACAGCGCCTGTTTGATTTTACTCACCAAAGCGTTTTGCTTTTGTGCCAGCGCCTCATCGGCGCTCATCTGGTTTGACCTAGATGCCGTATCCGCTGGCACGCCCTGCGATCTTGAGCGAGAGAAAAACAGCGTATTATTCTCAGGTCTTGTCACCTTATCTTTTGGCGGCGGCGCTTTTAGCTGCTCCTTAGCTTTGAATACCAGGGTGAGTAATTCATTATTGTTAAACTCAGGAGAGTAAATAAAACCAAATAGCGAGCGCAGCATAGCACGCACTTTCGCTAATAAACGTTGAATTGGGGTCGCAAACTTTTGCTGCTCAGCAAGATGCGCCACCAGCTCTTGTACCAGAATTTCCTCGGCATCTGCCTTAGTGAGCGTCTGCGCGGAATTTAAGTAAGGTGCTAAATCCACACCATTTTGCTCTGCAAGCCGTTGAATCCCTTTGATGCCGCCTAACCTTAAGGCTAGGGTATTCATATCCGGTTGCGCCTTACCTTCTTTGAGCAATCGCGCCAAACCAACGTGACCGGCCACTTCGTGGAAAATCGTTTCTTCTACCTCTGAGGCATAATTATGTTTTTCAGCGACCAACCAGACTTTGTGCTCTTTGGTGTCATAAAGCCCGAACACTTCGCCTTGGGCATCACTCTTGGCTATGGCTGTTTTTACATAATCAGGAAGATCCGCCTCCGTATCCACCGTCTCAAAGCGGAACGTGAAGTCTTTGAGGCCGAGCTTGCCGAGCGCCGTGCGAGTCACCGCATCAATGGTGCTCCGTTTCACAGTGATACCACCGGCTATCTTTCCGGTTTTCACCCCGGTACGCCCTGCATTCGTACTGGTACGACTAAACAAGACGACGCCATCACTCGCCGCTGAATCCCTCGACGGCTCATCCACTGGCGAGCCTATCTCGCGTTTGGCCTCTTCAATTTGGCGCGCTTCATGGCGCGCTTTAGCCTCAGCTAAAAACGCATACTCCGCTTTGGGCGTTTGAGTCGGTTGCGGTATGACCTCAGACAGTACCGGCGCTTCCCCCACTTTTGAGTTGTGTGAAAGAAGAAGATGCACATAATCCCCGTTAGCATCGAGCGCTGGCATCACTGAATCGTATTGCCAGCCGGGATAAGGAATGCGCACACCCACTGTCTGGTAACGCTGGCCGTTATGCTCAACCGTTTCAGGGCGGATAGAGTTCGGATCAAAGGTGGAGCGCTTCACTTTGCGCAGCTTTTCACGGTCAACAAACTTGTTAGGCGTTTCACTGCGGCGTAGCTCTTCTTTGATATCGGCCATCGAGGCCTCTACCGACAACCATAGGTTGCGGCTTTTCGCCTCATCCAGCTCTTGTTTGAGCGCGGTGATATCTATCTTGGCAATCTGGCGCGAATCCTTGAGCGTACTTTGCAAGCTTTGCAGCTTTCTCTCGAAGCGCTCTTGCTCGCCATTTAACGCCGTGACAATCGCATTGAGGTGCAGCGCATTCATCAGCTTAGGCGATTGCACAATCGAACTGCTTTGCATCCCTCGCGCCATATAGTCGATGGTCTTACCTTTGCCATCCACCAAGCGCACATCAATCAATGGCGTTTTAGTTCCCTCATGGGTGAAATAATCCACGTCCATCACCAAGCCCAATTGCTTACCCAGCTTGATTTCCCCTTGCCAACGCCGAGATTGCTCGACCGCCGCAATCGCTGGCTGAATGATGGACTTATTCAGCTCGATGGAATACTCATCATCCAGTTCATGGATCATTGGGCGCTTAGGCTTTTGCGGTTTCTTCAAGCCACGCTCTTTGCGGGTTTTCGCATCCAGCTCAGAGTAAATCGCCATCGCCGCATCGTATTCATTATCCGCTGCTAAATAATCAGCTTGCGCATTGCGGTACAGCGTGGTGAACGCTTCGGCATCAAACTCAGTGATATCGGCCTGACGCAGCGTTTCAAGGCGTAATTCAATGGCGGCTTTCTCATCGTCAAAACGCTCTACAAAACGCTTGGCCGCGCCAATCGAGCTGGCTTGCGCCGTGTAAGAGCTGTCTAAATCCAGCAGCTTAGCGTCCGATTCCAGTTTCAAACGGTAAATAGGGTTGCCGGTTGACGCGGCTTTAAACTCCGCGTAGCTATCCGCATCCGAATTGCTGTTTTCAACAAACTGATCTAACTCGCCGTTACGGAACAGCTCAATCGCGCCGGCTTTACGCTCTAGGATTTGCCACATCACAGGGTCACTCGAACCTTGAGTGGTATAAGCGATCAGCTCAACCTCAAAGTCTTCCGGTTTACCCGCGTTCGCGGCACGTTGGTAAAACTCATTGCCCTGACGCACAATTCGCCCTTCGCGCTGCTCCATATCAGACGGACGCCAAGGCGCATCCATATGATGCAAGGCCACCAAACGATTTTGCACGTTGGTGCCCGCGCCCATCTTCATCGATGAGCCAATCAATACCCGTACCTCACCACGGCGAACGCGATCAAACAGCGCCTCTTTTTTCAACGTTGTGTTGTAGTCGTGGATAAACGAAATCTCATCGTCGGGAATGCCCTTTTCCATCAGCGAGGCTTTCAGGTCATCGTACACACTAAAGCCGGTATCCGCCGTCATGGTAGAGGCGGTCAGTTCGCGGATCTGCTCTTCCAGCTTCTCGTACTGGTCAGCATCAATCTCGCCGGTTTCCGCTTGAGCGTTCACCTTATCAACCAACTCTTTCAGCGTTTGCGAGTAAGGCATTTCCCCCTCGTAGATGTCCAAACGACTGGAAATAAACGCTGCCGCTTTGCCCTTACCTAAGACCGTTTCCGCCAAGCTTTTAAGGTCTGATTTCACCGTTGCAATCGCGTACTTCGCGGGCGTCCCCATATCGGAGAACACCAGTTGTGTACCTTTATCGTCCTGCCACTGGTCGTAAATCGATTTGATCCGCTCGGCGGCGCGAGCCACTTTCCCTGTTGGGTCACGCTGTGCGGTCGGGTCCACCAAGCGCACATCGAGCGAGGCTTTTTTCGCATCGGTCAGTACCCACAGTGGGTTATCAATCTTAGCGTAAGCGATCCGCTCCTCTTTGGTTTTGAGCTGGTTAAACGCCTCCATACGGGCAATCAGATAGTCGTTGTACTCGCGCTGCGCTTCGGTCGCCGGTGCGATGTTAAGCTGACGTTTACCGCCTTTGATATTAGGTATAGGGAATCGGGTCGCTTTATTCTCGCCCGTCGCCTTGTTCTTGGCCTCCACATCCTGACGGAAGATGTTCACCATATCTTTTTGGGTGATCACATCGGCAAACTGACGATACAGGGTCGAAAGTTGCTGCATGTTATTGAGTCCCTTCAACACACTGCGCTCTTTCACCGTGCCGGTTGGCGCGTATTCCAAGGTGATTTCGGTATTGAAGAACGAGCCGGCAAACGCATCATAGAAAGACATTTTCAGATCTTTCAACGTGTCGTGGCCAAGGTAATACATCATGGTGTACACCTCGACCAAGCTGTTAGAAATCGGCGTACCGGTCATAAAGGTCACGCCACCGTTCTCTAAGCCCTGAATGTTGCGGGTTTTGATGAGCAAATCGAGCGCCTTTTCGGAGCCTTTCGGATCGTTCATCCCCACCACACGGTCAGTGCGTGTCGCGTAAGTCAGGTTTTTAAACTCGTGCGCCTCATCGATCACCAAGTAATCCACGCCCAAATCCCCAAAGGTAAACCCGATTTGGTCAGCGTTCTTACTCAGTGCTTCCTCTTTCTCTTTGATTTTGTCTTGTAGGCGGGAAATCGAGTCCTCAATCTGTTTGACCGTCGCCCCACGCTGCCCTGACTGCTTAGCTTCGGCTTTCGCCTCTTCCAGTGCGCTGCGCAGCTCGTCAATTTTCTCGTTAATCACCGTGCGGAAATGCTCAATATCATTGGGCATGGCGCGCAAATGGCTATGCCCCATCAACACCACATCGTAATCGCCGGTCGCAATGCGTGAGAAAAACTGCTTACGCTTCTTAGCCGTAAAGGCTTTATCATCCGCGACCAGCACCTTAGCCGACGGGTAGAGCGTCAAAATATCTTTATGGAAGGAGCCAAGAATATGGTTCGGAACCACCGCCATCGGTTTTTTGCTTAGGCCAAGACGCTTACGCTCCATCATGCCGGTAATGGCCGTAAAGGTTTTCCCCGCCCCCACGGTATGATCGAGTAACGTATTTTTACTCTGGATCATGCGAAGCGCGCCATCGAGCTGGGTTTTACGCATATCGACCGCAGGGTTCATCCCCACGGTTTGCAGGTACAAACGCCCGTTGTATTTACGGTTAACGTGGGTATTAATCCGCTCGTTAAAGTTATCGGCGATTTGCTTAGCAATCTGCGCATCACTTTTCGCCCACGTCACAAACGTCGAAGCGAGCTTATTGGCCAGCGCGTTCACTTCCTTGGTCGCTTTCTCGTTTTTGGTGCGCTCTTTGCCATTGGTGTCGTAAATCACCAGTGATTTACCATTAGCGGCAGAGTTCAATAAATCGGCCAGTGTGGCGCGGTCATGCTTAAACTGTGAGCCTAATGCACTGAGTGAGCCGCCCGACTCGCCCATCACTGAAATAGCACCGATATGACGGTTAACCGTCACCTTAGCCTTATAACCTAGCGCTTCGGCAAAGCGTTCAAACACATCAGAGTCAATCCACGTTGCACGGATAGAGGGCTTCACTTGCGCTGGCGTTTTGTCTTCAGGAAGCACGGCTTCCAAAAGCTTCACGTTGGTGTCTAGTCCTGCGCTCTTCGCCGCTTGGTACTTCGCCTTCACATTGCCCGATAAGTAGTCGTCGATGAACTCATACTTTTGCGTTTCAGGGTTCATCAACAAATACGGCTTTTCACCTTCGGTCAGCTTCGCCAGCACCTCATCATGGCCAAGACCGAGCAAACCGCTCACGTACTCGATATCGACCTTACCGCGTTCACGCATCGAGTAGTTGACCGCATCCGCCACGTTGCTGGCTGATTCAGGGCGCTTGTAAGGGAAGAGCAAACGTTTAGAGAAGAGATCACTCTTAGTAACTTCGCCGCTGTCACTGACGCTATCTAAGCCCGCTTCAATCCCTGTATCGCCATCAAGAAGGTTCAAGCTCTCGGTCAGCGTCGCGGGCTTACTGTTTTTGCCTTTGGTCGCAAACGCCTGAGCAAATTCATCGTATTGCACGTTCAGGCGCTGACGCAGACGCTCGATATCCCCCGCACCGGTTTTCTCGGCGCGCAGCAGTGCCAGTGCGCTATTGCGAATGGTCAGCATCGCTTTCAGTTTGCGAAACTTATTAGGACCAAGGCGCGTGTTATCAATAGCGTCATCAAGCGCGTTCAAAGCTTGATTTTTGGATTGCTGTCCGGTGAGGTAAGCCAGCACCGCCTTGACTGCGCTCTCTTTGAGTTTTGAGCCGGTAAAATCACTTTTGATTTTGCCTTTATTCAGAAACTCATTATCCACAAACTGTTGTAGGCGCGCTTTATCGCCCTGCTCGACAAAATGGCGCGCTCGACTCATCAACCAGCCATCATCACTCCAAATCGAATCTGGCGTCACTTCATACACCTGAGCACCATTCGTCGGGTGATCGTCGCCACGGCGCATCACCTTGCCGTCGGCGTTCACCATCATGCCGCCAATCGCAAGGTCGGATTCCGCCAACATCACCTCACCGGCAATCGCATCTTTGGTTTCAGGAGTTAACGCTAAATCTTGTCCTTGTGCGAGTGAGGCCAACGCTTTGCTGATTGACTGCTCAAGGTTCGCGTGTTGCAAAACAGGGTTAACCGTCGATTCGCTTTCATCCCCACGGTACATCTTGCCTTGCGCGACTTCGCCCAGGATGTATTGCGGGTTTTGCGCAAACCACTGGTTAACACGAAAACCGTTCACCTCGCCGTCTACGTCTGTCCAAACGGTATTCTTGGCGGTTTCCCCCTGCTTAAGCTTGCGAAACACCACGATATCCGTGGTCACTTCCGTACCGGCATTGCTCTTAAACGCCGTATTCGGCAGGCGCACCGCGCCGACAAAATCCAGCTCTTGGCTCAGTTGTTTGTGGTTTTTGTTCAGCGTATCGAGGAAGCGGTTTGTCACCACCATCATCAGCAAGCCGTTTTCATGCAAAAGCTTGCTTGATTTAGCGATGAAATAGTTATGGATCGCCATCCCTGAAATATCAGGGTTCTTGTTGTCACGGATAGACTGACTGCCAAAAGGCGGGTTGCCAATCGCCAAAGAAAAAACGCCGTGTTTAAACGGCGTTTCTTGGAATCCTTTAACCTGAACATCGGCTTCGGGGTAGATAAGCTTGGCAATATTGCCGGTCACAGGATCGAGTTCGGAGGCAAACCAGCGCGATTGATCGCGCATGTCGGACGGTTGCCAACCAATAAAGTTACCTGAACCCAGCGATGGCTCGACCACATTCATTGGGCTGTTGCCCAAGCCCAACGCTTTCACTCCACTCCATATACCTTTCACCACGGCCTCTGAGGTGTAGAAGGCGTTACGGGTACTCATCCGAACGTTATTGTATTCCTCTTCGGTCAGCAGCGTTTTTAGCTCTTGGTGCGCGGCTTGCTGTGATTTGGAGGTGTTCGTGTTATCAAACACAGAGGCGAGGCCGCCCCATCCCACATACTGTGCCAGTACCTTTTTCTGCTCAAGCGTCGCGGGTATCCCTGATTGGGTAAGATCCTTCATTAAGCGAATCGCCGCGATATTCGCGGCGATCCTTTGTGTAGCAGTTCCATTGGCGAAGTTATCCATCTCATCGAGCGCTAGGCGCTCAATAGCGTCTCTCGATACGCTTCGCTCTGTGCTGTCAGGTAATGTACGCCTAGACTCATTAGCTCGTCTTCCCGCTCTCGCGTCTTCTTCGCTAACGCTTGAGCGATTGGCGTCAGTTCCTCGTTGGTCATTTTCTTGTACTTCTGATTGCGGCGAAGATCTTTCATCAGGTCTTGCTGTATTTGAGGTTTCGTTGCCATGGTCGATATCTCCTTTTGACTGTAGTGGTACTTCTTGATCAGAATGAATTGAAGGTTCAGATGGATATCTCTCTTTTTGCTCACGCTCGAAACCCGCAAGAGACTTATCTCCTAGCGCTTCTTGCAGCGCCTTTGCGGTAAAACCTTTGTCTCGATAAGCTTCGCGCACGCCTTTAAGCTTAGGTTTGGCTCCGCCATTTCTATCAATCACCTCGCGGATCACCTCTTTTGCTTGCCGAATGATGTCGGGATCATCCAACTTTTCCGCCGGTTGCGAGATTTGGTCACGGCGCTCATTGAGCGGCTTGCGCCAAAGAACATAACCGCCTCTCGGATCTTGAGTCGTGACATAATCACTTGGATTTTTGCGTGCGGCAGCCGTGTTTTTAGGATCAAAAATCCCATCACCTTTCCCTACAACAAACTCATACCCGTCATCCGCGAGTTTTGATAGGTAATCAGAGTCTTGAGCTTGTCCTAAGTGCTCGACTCCAGCAACGATTTCTGTTGCAGAAGTAGGCACAAATCCATATTTATTGGTCGGCGCTTTTGCTTCTGCTTGACCAACGGCGCTGTCGTCCAAGTTTTGCGCAGGTTGAGTACCGGATTCACGCTTAAGCGCGGCGGCGTTCATCATCGCGGCAGTTTTACCCACAAACTTATTCGCCAAATTGCGCACGCTGTGTACCATCAGTTTTTTAATAACGGGTAATGATCTGGTCTGCCCGTCAAGTTCCAATACCGACCCTTTTGGCGAGGCATCGACTAACGCATTAATTCGTTTGATCGTCTGAGTGATTTCGTTCTCAGCAAAGGTACGCGCCTCAGTATCGCTGACAAACTTTTTAAACAGCGCTTCGGCATTCTTACGACGCGCAATATTCTCAGGCAAATTCGCCTCATACTCAGCGCGGCGGCGGGCGGCTTCTTCATACGCGGCCAAGCGCTTTTCATGATTTTGAAACTCCGCCAAAACGGCATCAGTATCAAAGCCTTTAGCACGACTTAAGCGCTTGCGTAAACGCTTCGACATTCTTGACGTTTTTCCCGCAATCCCCGCAAAATCACGGATAGGCTTCTTGCCTTGTTCACGCATTTTCATCGAGTTCGGGCGTTCCATAAAGCTCGATACCGGCTGACCTAAACGCTCACGGCGCGCATCGAGTTCGGCTTGGCGCTCAGAAGCTTGTGCCTGTCCTTTCTGGTTGGCCAAGTCAAGCATAAAAGCGCGTGTCGTGCGCTCACCCGATTCAGGATGCACACCAAACCATGCCGGATTCTCATCCGGTGAAGCAGGGCGGCTGTCTCTTTCGCGCTGTGCGGCGGCCAATTGCGCGGCGTTCTTACTCTCCTGCGCCTTAGCTTCAACCGCCGCTTGCGCCGTATCACGGTCAAAACGGGCAGACTTAAACGGCGCTAAACCATTATCCTGATCGCCAGTTACTTTCGCTTTCTCAGGCTGTGGGTAGCGGCGGGCGTATTCCAGTTCCACCATACGCTCTAGAAGCTCAGGCTTATTGCGGTCTTCCTTGAGTAACTGAGGCTCCATTTCTGCGCGAATCGCTGCTTTGCGTGAGCTTACCGTATCATCGAGCTGGTACTCATTCTGCTTGCGCTCGATACGCTGGTGCGGCTTTTCACGCTTGGCCATGTCCAAACGGTTTTGGTTTTGGCGGTGTTCAATTTGGGTTAACGTCGGGTCGATATCGAGATCACGCCCTTTTTGCGCAAGAGACTCGTACTCTCGCTCTAGCTGTGCGGTCAACTCTGGATTTTGGTCAGCCTCTTCGCTTTTCAGAAATTGCTCAATCTCCGCTGCCCGCGTTGGGTCCACGGCGCGAGCCATATCAATCGTTTCTTGGTAAACGTTGCGTTCAGGTAGCACACCACGCTCAGTGAGCGCTTGGCGACTTTGCGCAAAGCTGGAACGGATCGTCGCATCTTTGCCATTGTCCGCTTGTCTTTGCTGCACACCTTGCAGCAAATCATCGTATTGCCCTTGTGGGTTCAATGCTGGCTCATCAGCATTCATTGCGGCCGCTTGCGCTGGTGCCTCCCCATTATGAGGGGGAGGGGGAGGGGGAGTCGGCACTGCCTGAGCGTCGCCTGCGGCTTGTTCTGCGATCTCTTGCTCTTGAGTATCACTGACGTTCTGCGGGTTCGTTTGTAGCGACACATTCTCTGCGGCCTGTCCTTTGGCTCGATAACCACCGACCGTGCCAAGCGGTGCGCCTAACGCAGCGCCGATTACCGCGCCTTCCAAGCCATCCACCAACGCACCGGTAGTAGGGTCAATCTCTTGTCCCGTCACCTCATTGGTCACTTGGTTTCGGGCATAAGTTTGACCATAGCCTTCAATAAACTCCGTGCCGCCTTCGGTGATCGTCCCTTTCGCCGCACTGGCAACCACGCCCTTTTTACCCATCTTGCCAAGCAATGCGCCAAACAAATACTTATCACCCATCGCACCGGCGACAGAAGCAGCCACGGCGTTAGGGTCGGTAGACATTTGCAAGCTGGCGTAACTAGCGGTCTCTTCTTTAGCGAGTTCAAATAACTCTGTTGCACTCATGCCTTGATATTGCGGATCATCGGACAGACGCAGCAAGGATTGCTGGAAATACTCCGAGTTATCCGCCAGCCAAGAGGTATCCATCTGCATTACCGCGTCACGCGTATCCATACTTGCGCCACCGAGCGACGTCCCCACCCCCGTTGCGCCCGCGCCGATTGCCGCCATTCTATAGATCGCTTTGTCAGCCACGGCTTGCGCGGCCTGTTCGGTCATGCCCTTTTTCAGCATTGACTTAGTAATGGTTGAGCGCAGTGCCACTTTTGCACCCGCACCGGCAAAACCACCACCAGCAAAGTTAGCCGCCAGCGAACCTAGCCCGTCAGCGATTTTCATTGCCCACACATCGATATCCGTTGCACCTTCAGCAAAGGTTGGATTGCCGTTTTCGTTCTCTTTAAAGAGACGTGAGTCCAGTGCGTCACGGCCATCTTGAGTCATGCTATCTTGCAGATAATCTGAGCTAGACGACATCAAATCTCGAAAGCTCTCACCTACACCAAGGAAGTTTTCCGAGAGTTCACCAAGGCCAGCCAGTGAATGCAGAGTGCCACTGCCGACGGCTTTGGCTGTATCACCTAACGTCACATCATAGTTTCGCTGTGGCATTTTAGGGGCTTCAAACTGAAAACCTTTCGGTAAAAAGGCAGACTGACTCATATCCGTAGAGGCATTAATAGTCGATTTTGGTGATAGTTCTTCGCCCAATAACTTCTTGTCTTGCATGTGCGGCTCCAAATTTCAGGCATAAAAAAACCGCCACCCCGAAGGGCAGCGGCTTAATGAATAGACTGGCGTTAGTGTGGGAAACGCTACCACATTTTTGGATATCTGGCAACTAAGCGTACAGAAAGGAAGCAGCCTTATTAATATAACATTTTGATCAATGTAAAGTTTGTCTCTTCAGCAAGTTGATAACTCTGTACATTGAGAAGTTTGAATCTATCCATTACTAGATAACCCACATGTTCAATACGATGGAGTCCAATTTTTTATCGACACTGTTCATATCTACGCTTAACTGGACTAATCGCACCATAAATATCTTTGTGTTGAATTTCTTCACCTGTGATTTCTCAAGCCATGGCAAGCCCACTAAAGCCGTATCGCTAGGTAGATAGCTGAAGTGACCTAAGAGTTTTATACTAAAGTTAGGCATTTATTCTTAGTGAATTAACTACTACTCAACACAACCACCCTTATATTGAGAAACATCCTTTCACACAAGGAATTAAACATATATGTGAAGAGTAAAGAATATTTAATGAAGAATGAAATTTCGGCATTCTGCAAGAAAGGTGCATATTATGTTTGTGGCGACAGTCAATGGGCTTAGTACACCACTGCAAAAAACTGAGAATTTTCATTGTTACAATGTGCCGCTCTAGATTAAAAAAAACGGTAAAAGGCCTATACCCTTCCTACTTGAAGCAGTAGAGGTCTTGGCTACGTTCGTTCACCCCAATCACATAGTTTATCTATGCTCATGGGAATGAACTCACTTGCCGCCAACCTGCAACTCCAAGTAGTTTGGGTATATGAGTCATGTTCGCAGAGAGATTATGATCGATATTGATAATAGTTATATGCTAAAAAGATCTTCTTACATTATCTATTCCAAATTTCGGGAATAAAAAACCGCTACCCAAGAAGGATAACGGTCTAATTGAAAACTGATGTTAACACGTTGTGTGCAACAACCATCAAATACTATTTTTCACTTAGAGATATATGCTAATAATAATATTAAAATAATGATGCATGCTTAAACAATAGTTTTAAAATCATATGTAAGGAATAACATCCAACTTAAGATCGATTAATAACCTCCCTTAAATTTAGAAAAAACAAGAATTAAGAAAAAATTAACAATCTAACTCAGTTATTGATATAAGACTATTTATCCAAACGGATTAACACTCCCTCTTGTTCTAATTTTTTCAATTCGAGAAGATCACTCATTAGGCGCTTTTGGCACTTATTAATTAAAACGACACGGCCATATGAACTAACAAGATCTATTGTTTTTTCGACTTTATTTCCCCGCTCCAAGTTACATGTTGTAAAAGCATAACTTTCTATCTTTCTGCAAGAACTTTCTATGTCGTTACTAATTAGAATTCCTTCGACAGGACTAGATAAGAAAAACTCGACTGCATATTGTTCTAATCTTGGACTAGGAAGAAACCTTAAGTTTTCAGGATGTAATCTCGAATCGATAGAAAGACCAATCAAAGATTGAGAATTACATTTTTCTACTAATAGTGGACCAAGTCCACCATGCATTCTAGCACCTGTCTCGACTAGAACTGGTCCATCATTCGTTAAAATAACTTCAGAATGACTAGCTCCATGCCTGATTCCTAAAGATGTCAGTACCCGACAAACATATTCTATTATAGATGGGTATAGCTCGGGATCAACAGTCTCCATACTTCTATATATAGGTCTGTTATCGAGAGTATATTTCGAATACTTAAACATATTGACTACATAATGATCTCCATTAGAAGAAACAGCATCTACGACGAATTCATCACCTTCGATAAGACATTGAACAAGTACCTCGTCGTTTTTAAGTCCCGAATAATCAATTCTTCCGATTAAATTGTTAAAGGACTCTGTGATATCTTGAGTATCATTACAAAAAGTCACACTATCGGTACCAAAAGACAACATTGGCTTAACAACAAATCTATCACAATTTTGTTTTTTAGACCATTCGAGTATTTCATCTAGAGATGAAGATTTTATTTGATTGATGCATGGTAAACCGTCATTTCTGAGCTGTTCCTGCATCAGGAACTTATTACGTCTTTGTTGGGATTTTGTTATATCGTTAGGCATGATATCCCAATGTACGGATAATTTATCAAATAAAAAAACCCCTGGTTCTGAACCACATAGTAAAAAATCAGGTCTGCCACCAATATAATCTTCAATATCTATAATTAGTTTTCCTATGTCACCATCAAATAGAAAGCAATTCGAAAAACTGTCGGGTCTAAATGTGGACTTCACTGAATCTGGTAAGTTTGTTACTGTATTAACTGCTATAGTTTCATAGTCATATTTATCCTTTATTATATCTGAAAAAATAGAAGAGCTGGATATAGGGTCTACTATTATCACGTACTTATTACTTTTCATCACTTACACATTCCTAAAATGATTCAATTTCTAAACTTTTGCTTTGACAATATGATACACAGGAGAGAACCAATCCATTGGCAATTTCATCCTCTGAAAGACAAAAATCTGGATCACGCCGAACACATCCTGCTTTCACTCTAACAACACAGCTTCCACAAATTCCAGATCGGCATTTGCTTTTTACTTTTAAATTGTTACTCTCTAGTAGATCTAATAAATTTTCGTCTTCTTTTGCTCTAATATCAACACCATTATAAGTCACTGTAACAGGCGGCGATTCCGCTTCATTCATGGCTAATTTTTCACTACCTCCAAAAGATTCCACATAAATCGATGCAGAGGGAAAGTTTTTCTTGCACTGTTCTACAAGACAATGTGCGAATTTTGCACTTCCACATATCAAAATAAGGTCGGGCTTATATTCATAACTTATATCATTAATAGAAATCCTGCTGTTATAAGCATTCTCATAATTTGAATGGTTAACATCCGTAAGGTACAATTTAAAATCGTAAGTTTTGATATTTTCGTTAAAAAAAAGCAACTGACGAAATCTAGGTATATCAGGCATTCTCTTTTCGCTATGACAATGTAATATTCTTATATCATTTTTATACCAAGACATTTCATTAATAAGAGCGTATGGAAGAGTAATACCAATTCCACCTGAAATCATTAATACATTTTTTTTTCCATCAAAAATTGAAAAATCTGATAATCCAAAGAATCCGTCTGACTCCAAAATATCCCCAATTTTGAGATTTTGATACAATGTATCTGATACACCAGACTTTCCTGTTCTTTTTACAATAATTGAGAATGTATTCTGGTTATGCGTTTCAATAACTGTATAACTTCTCACTACATAATTCCCATATGTGTCGTGATACTTTAAGCTTATATGACTCCCTGGAAATATGTTCATATTATGGTAGCTATCAACGACTGAGAATGTGTAGCAGCTTTTGTCAACGGTTTCATGACAAATATTGACACATTGAATTTTCATTAGCTATGCTCTGTAGTCTTAGATAATCCAATTCGTGAAATTACAGATTCAACAGAACCTGAAAAAACTTCAATTTCATTATGCTCGTTTGTATCATTAATCATATCTTTGTAGCCATCGAAATTTAATGCAGATAATACAGTTTCCCATGCGCCAAGTTCATTATTCGCGAACATCTTCACTGTCTTTCTCATAGTGGTAGCTAAGAAATTCTTTTCCTTATTGCTGAGACCATTTACTATATCTGTAGCAACTAGACTGAAGACGCTAGAATGGCTCCACTCATCCATTGCATGAGCTTTTGTAACTTCGTGGCACACACTTTGAATGGTTACATCTTCTGCCATCGTTTTTAGATAATCGGTAATTAATGTTTCACTTGCACATGCAATTGAAAACCTTGTCAACCTTCTTTCCCATTCGGAATTACATTCCGAGAGCAATTTCTTTCTCCATTTTATCAAATTAAAACCTTGATAATGGAATGGGACTAACCCACGTCTGTCATAAATATAATTTGATGCCAGCAAAGACATTCGCGTATGAAGGGCTTCATCTAATAATGCTTCAGACATTACATCTTGTATGGTTCCTTTCATATTAGAATTACTAGGAGGAGATTTTATCAAATCTTCACATGCAGGGGTGACAATGTCACATTCAATATATATAGTTTTAAGATTATATAATCCCCATGCATATGACAAACACTGAGATTTAATAGAATCAGAGGCCTCTATCCAAGCATCATGTTTTGCGAATGGAAGCAGTATTTCAGAAAAATCGCTTTTATCTTTATCAAAGATTAATTCCTGATACTTTATCTGATCATTATTTACAATAGCTCGCTGTTCCCAAAGTTTGGATAGTTTTTTGAGCATGGTTCCTACGTTATTGTTTTCCATTATTTATAAAGATCCTTATAAATCATTTACTTTCGACTACACTAGTTTGCACATTCAAAATATCATTTTTCTTTTCTTCAATCATTAAAAGAAAAATTGAACCAATTAAAGCCAATATACCAGATAATATTAATGAATATTTCCAATTCCCATCGTTCAATAGGTGACCATATATAACCGCTGATACTGCGCTACCTAGATAAAAAGACAGTTGTCGTATACTTGTGGAGATTAAAGTTCTACTTGAGTCAAAACCAGTAATTGCTAATGTGTCTAATAGAGGCATTAGAGCATAATTTAGCAACAGTCTTGCAAAATACAATAATATAAAAATGCTCAATGTTATCTCTAATGACTGAGAATATAAAGTAATGAAAACAAGTGCTCCTATAGTAAGCAGGGTTTTCTTTAATTGTAACCTCTTTACAATAAGTGGTGCAAAAATTGCGCCTAATATACTTACAATTTTATCAAAACCTAATACTAATGATATGTCAGATATATCTAAGCTGTATGCTTGGCTAAAAATAATATTGGCAAATCGAAATACTAAAGTGATCGACGCCCCCAGCAGAAATGAAGAAATAAATAACGCAATAAAATTTTTCCATTCGATGTTATTTAATTTTATTTCATTTTTATTTTTTTTGGGTAAGTCATCTATACCTTTTATTGAATAAAATCGAAATATTATCATTACCAAAGACAATATAAATGATATTGTTAATATTATCTTATAATTGACATTATCATTAGCTGTTGAATATTTTATAATTCCGGCAACAATAAAAGAACCTATCATTGCAGCACCTAGATAAGATATAAAAAATGCGCTAAAGAATGTAGTTTTCATATCTTTTTTAACATGAGCACCAAATAGTGCATTCCCAGATGACAACAACGCTATCATTCCTGAAAGTATACAAGCCAAAATAATAGAACTTGACAGAACATCTGTAGTCATTGGCAATGCAACAAACGGAATTGAATATAAAAATGAGGATATAATAAGTATATTTTTTGTCGGAAATCTATTATTAAAAAATATCAATGGTATAACCGAAATAGACATGACAAACATTGCAAATGCATAGATGTTTCCTGTATCAACTTTATTAACTCCATTTTCTTCTAAATAAAAGTTGTATACCGAGTCAAACAAACCATTACTTAACCCCATCATTACCGTTGACAGTAGGAAATATTTTGTAGCCTTGTCAAAACTTAATATATCTTTAAGCATATTTTTTTTCCTCAAAGTTATGCCCTGACAGGGACTCAATCAATTTTTCAATATAGCTCCATTCGCCATAACCAGCGGCTGTATGGAAATGTCCACCATCTTTGATTAGAATTCCTTCACATCCCCAACTTCTGATAAAACTCTCCGCTCTTTCAATCGATAGATGCTCATCGTTATCGCTATAAACAACAGTGCATGCAAATGGTATTTTATTATAAGGTATAGGTCTTTGTACTTTAATTTCCTCTAATGCATGCTCTGATTCAACATCAGCTGGTGCGACAAGAATTGAGCCCATAACTTTTTTAGTATTATTTTTTTCTGCCCATTGTGTAATAGCGATAGATCCGCAACTATGGCCGATTAAAAAAACATGGCCATTAATTTGACTTACGACCTTTTCGATCCCGTTGACCCATTCTACTCTATCTGGTACATTCCAGTTTTCTTGTTTTACTCTTATAACATTTTCATATTTGCGTTCTAATATACTTTGCCAATGTCCAGGGCCAGAATTCGTGTATCCTGGTACGATAACAAAATTTACATTTTCATTCAAAAGTGACATCTAATCCAAACTCTCTCTTTATTTCATCAATTATATTGTTTTCATCTAATTCTGTTGTTTTTACCTCATCGTTTGTAACTATCGTCATTGTGTAATTTCTAATACTTTTTCTCCCTCTTGGTAGTGGAACGCTTATGACTCTATTTTTATTCAGGAGACTATCAGGTGAATTTTTTATATAGAAATATGATATTTCTATATCTTCTACCCTACTTTTAGTATCGCTAAAACTATATAAAAGCTCCCAGTCTTTGTTAGGCAACTCTCTAGAGAGTACACACCATCCAAATTCTTCATCGTAAATTACTTTAGATGAGTTAAATTCATGTTCAAAAATGTAACCATCTTCTAACTTTAATACACTTCTCGGACCTTTTGCACCGAACCCAACATCAAAAATAAATTTTTCATTATCAATATCTAAAACAAATAATTGATGTGTGCATCCAGTTAAAGATGGCTGGTGAATTCTTGCTAAACGTGGGCTATGGCTGACACCGTAATGTTTGAACACCTCCTCAAGTAACAAACAAAATTCAAAACAGAGGCCTCCCTTTTTATTTTCTACGATTCTGTCATAAACATAGTTTAGTTCAAGTTTGCTTCCTTCAACTGATCTCATTTCGAGATTTTCAAATGGCACATTATAAAAGTGCGCGCCATGTAACTGCTTAATACTCTCCAAGCTTTTATCTATATATTTGACCAAACCGATCCTTTTTAAATACTTATCAATTTTAAAGGAATTTGTCTCTAGCATACGATTAAACCTCAAAATAAATCGACATATTAAACATTTATCTTTTCACCTTAGATAAATTTGAGGCCGGAGGTTAATCTATAAATTGATCTATATCAATACTAGTAATATCAATTATATTGCAGGCGTCATAAATTTAATGTAATTGATAATTATATTTACATACATAATCACGCTAAGCATATGAA